>CAKTED010000008.1 GCA_934546725.1 uncultured Oscillospiraceae bacterium
ATGTCCTACGGCTCCATCTCGCAGGAGGCGCACGAGTGCATGGCCGAGGCCATGAACCGCCTCGGCGGAAAGTCAAACTCCGGCGAGGGCGGCGAACGGCCCGAAAGACTGCATAACGAAAAATGCTCCGCCATCAAGCAGGTGGCCTCCGGCCGCTTCGGCGTAACGTCAGAATACCTTGTAAGCGCAAAGGAAATTCAGATAAAAATGGCGCAGGGCGCAAAGCCCGGTGAGGGCGGTCACCTTCCTGGAAAGAAGGTCTATCCCTGGATAGCAAAGACCCGCTATTCCACTCCCGGCGTCGCGCTCATCTCTCCCCCGCCGCACCACGATATTTATTCCATCGAGGATCTTGCACAGCTGATATACGACCTCAAAAACGCAAACCGCAGCGCGCGTATTTCCGTAAAGCTCGTCTCCGAAGCGGGCGTTGGAACCATCGCGGCGGGCGTGGCCAAGGCTGGAGCGCAGGTCATCCTCATCTCCGGTTACGACGGCGGCACGGGAGCCGCTCCGCGCACATCCATCCACAATGCCGGTCTCCCCTGGGAGCTCGGACTGGCCGAAACTCACCAGACGCTCATAAAAAACGGCCTGCGCTCCCGCGTTGTGCTCGAAACGGACGGCAAGCTCATGACAGGCCGCGACGTTGCCATCGCCGCAATGCTCGGCGCCGAGGAATTCGGCTTTGCCACCGCACCGCTTGTTACGATGGGCTGCCTCATGATGCGCGTATGTAATCTCGACACCTGCCCCGCGGGCGTTGCAACACAGAACCCGGAGCTGAGAAAGCGCTTCTGCGGCAAGCCCGAATACGTCATGAATTTCATGCTCTTCATCGCCGGGGAGCTGCGCGAGATAATGGCAAAGCTCGGCATCCGCACGATCGACGAGCTCGTCGGCCGCAGCGACCTGCTTCACGTCCGCGAAAAGCAGGTAACTCACCGCGCCGCCTCCGTGGACATGTCCCGCATTCTGAATAACCCGTATACGGATAATGAGCATGCCTCGCATTTTGACGCAAAGGACATTTACGATTTCCATCTTGAAAAAACGATAGACGAATCCGTATTCCTCAAAAAGTTTGCAAAGGAGCTCAAATCCGGCAAAAAGGCCAGCCTGAACGTTGACATTTCCAGCACGGACAGAACTCTCGGCACGATCCTCGGCTCCGAGATAACACGTCTGCACGGCTCCTCCCTGCCGGATGACACCTTCACGATAAAGTGCCGCGGCGGCGGCGGTCAGTCCTTCGGCGCGTTTATCCCCAAAGGCATGACGCTCGAGATCGAGGGCGACAGCAACGATTACTTCGGCAAGGGTCTTTCGGGCGGCAAGCTCATAGTGTACCCGCCGAAGGGCAGCCGCTTCAGGGCCGAGGAAAACATCATAATCGGCAATGTTGCCCTTTACGGCGCGACCTCAGGCGAGGCCTACATAAACGGCGTTGCGGGCGAGCGCTTCTGCGTGCGAAATTCCGGCGCTTACGCCGTCGTTGAAGGAGTGGGCGACCACGGCTGCGAATACATGACCGGCGGCCGCTGCGTCATCCTCGGCCGCACCGGCAAAAACTTTGCCGCCGGAATGAGCGGCGGTATCGCCTATGTACTCGACGAGAAGCACGATCTTTACACGCGCGTGAACAAGGCCCTCGTAAGCATGGAGACCGTCAGCGAAAAGCACGATATCGAGGAACTGCGCGGCATGATAGAAAAGCACGTTGCCGCAACAGGCTCAAGGCGCGGGCAGGAGATACTTGACAGCTTTGCCGACATGCTGCCGAGCTTCAAGAAAATAATCCCCAATGATTACAGCCGCATGCTCAGAGCGATAGCTGAAAGCGAGGCCAAGGGCTTCACCCGCGAGCAGGCCGAAATTGACGCGTTTTACGCATGTACAAAGTAAGGAGGGCTTGAAAATGGGAAAAGCAACCGGATTTATGGAGTTTGCGCGAGAGAACAATCCCGCCGAGAGCCCCACCGAGAGAATAAAGAATTTCAACGAGTTCCACCCTATGCTCAATAAGGTCGAGCGCACAAGGCAGGCCGCCCGCTGCATGGACTGCGGCGTTCCCTTCTGCACCTCCGGCATAAGCCTCGGCGGCGCATTCACTGGCTGTCCGCTGCACAATATGCCTCCCGAGTGGAACGACCTTATCTATAACGACTGCTGGGAGCAGGCATACGCAAGACTGAGAAAAACAAACAATTTCCCCGAGTTTACCGGCAGGGTATGCCCCGCTCTCTGCGAGGCGGCCTGCACCTGCGGCAGATACGGCGATTCCGTTACCTGCCGCGAAAACGAGCTTGCGATAGTCGAGAACGCATACTCATCCGGCATTGCCGCGGCAAAGCCGCCCAGGGTGCGGAGCGGCAAGCGGGTCGCCGTTGTCGGCTCCGGTCCCTCCGGTCTTGCAGCGGCCGACCAGCTCAACCATCGCGGACATGAGGTCACGGTATTCGAGCGCTCCGACCGCCCCGGCGGACTGCTTATGTACGGCATCCCGAACATGAAGCTGGAAAAGCGCATAATTCAGCGCAGAACAGATATCATGACGGAAGAGGGCGTGGTTTTCCAGACGAACACCGACGTTGGCCGGGATGTTCCCGCAGGCGAGCTCCTTGAGCACTACGACGCCGTTGTCCTCTGCTGCGGCTCCTCTCAGCCGCGCGACCTCAATCTTCCAGGCCGCGACGCCGACGGCATATATTTCGCCGTTGATTTTCTCCGCTCCACCACGAAGGCTCTGCTTGACGGCGGCGACTTCATTTCCGCAAAGGGTAAAAACGTCGTGATAGTCGGCGGCGGCGACACCGGCAACGACTGCGTCGGCACAAGTATTCGCCACGGCTGCGCAAGCGTTACGCAGATAGAGATGATGCCCAAGGCCCCGGACACCCGTCTTGAGAGCAACCCCTGGCCGCAGTGGCCGCGCGTATGCAAAACCGATTACGGTCAACAGGAGGCCATTGCCGTATTCGGCCACGATCCGCGAATTTATGAAACAACGGTAAAGGAATTTATTAAGGATGACTCCGGAAAGCTCTGCGCAATAAAGCTCGTCAAGCTCAGACCCGAGCGCGACGAGGCTACCGGCAGGACCAACATGGTCGAGATCCCCGGCAGTGAATCCGTTATGGACTGCGACCTTCTGCTCATCGCGGCGGGCTTCCTCGGCTGCCAGAGCTACGTTGCCGATGCCTTTGGCGTAAACGTCGGACCGCGCGGCACTGCCGGAACGCCGGACGTTCACGAGACAAACGTGGACAGGGTCTTTACGGCAGGCGACATGCATCGCGGTCAGTCCCTCGTTGTGTGGGCGATAGCGGAGGGCCGCGCCGCCGCAATGGCCGTGGACAAGTACCTCATGGGATATACAAACCTCGTTTGAACATCGCAGAAAACACTTTTTTATAGGCAGAGGCCGTCTCATACTGAGACGGCCTCTGCTTTTCCCGCAATAAATTTTTTCAACATTTCCCGCGCTGCTCGACACGTTTCGTGGATATTTTTTCCATAAACGTTGTAAGCTGTTGATGTAAGGATAACAATACGAAAGGTCAGGTAAATACATATGGCAGCTACTGTAAGAAAGCGTGGAATATTTGAAAGTCAGAAGGTAATATCCATTCCAGTCGGGGACATTTCGCCAAACCCGGCACAGCCGCGCAAGCTTTTCGACAGCGATTCTCTCTTTGAGCTGTCGGAAAGCATTGCGCAATACGGAGTTATTCAGCCGCTTTCCGTCCGGCGGGCAGGCAGGCAGTATGAACTCGTCGCCGGTGAGCGGCGCCTCAGGGCGGCAAAAATCGCCGGTCTGACCGAGGTGCCATGCATTGTTCTGGAGCTCAGCGGGGAGGATTCATCCGTCATAGCGCTCATCGAAAATCTTCAGCGCCGCGATCTTGACTATATCGAGGAGGCCGAGGCTCTTGCGCGGCTTATAAAGGAGTATGGAATGAGTCAGGAGGAAGCCGCTCGAAGGATAAGCCGCTCACAGTCCGCCGTTGCTAACAAGCTGCGTATCCTGCGGCTTTCGCCGGAGATCCTTTATGTTCTTCGGGAGTCGGGACTTACGGAGCGTCATGCACGCGCGCTGCTGCGCCTGCCGGACGAGGAGCTGCGGCAAAAAGCTCTCGAGCACATGATAGTCCACCAGCTCACTGTGGCAAAGTCTGAGGAATATATCGAGGATCTTCTCCAGGCGGCACGCGAAGAAGCCGAAGAGGCCGCCGCGCCGAAGCGCAGCAAGCCGTCATATATCATTAAGGATGTGCGGCTTTTCCTGAACAGCATAAGCCGTTCTCTTGGAATAATGCGCGACTCAGGCGTGGATGCCGTGTGCGACCAGAGCGAAACGGATGAGGATATAATCCTGATGATAACGATCCCGAAGAAGAAAAGCGCGTCCTGATCGAAATTATAGCAAAAATCGAGGCCAGCATAAGCGTTTCAGACGCCTGCTGACCTCGATTTTTCATATTCTGCTTTTCAGTCTTTTAAGGACATCGATAAAATATTCCGGCAGCTCGCTCGTAAGCTCAATGTGCTCCCCGCTTCGCGGATGAATAAATTTGAGACTGCGCGCGTGCAGGCACTGGCTCTTCTGCCCCAGCTCCGGCTTTTTTGAGCCGTAAACGGCATCGCCAAGTATCGGATGACCTATATACGCCATATGCACCCTTATCTGATGCGTCCGGCCCGTTTCAAGGCGGCAGCGCAGGTGCGTATAGCCCGGATATCTCTCCAAAACCTCGTAATGCGTGACCGCAGGGCGGGAGCCCTTATCCGTAACGGCCATTTTCTTTCTGTCCACCGGATGGCGGCCTATCGGCGCATTCACCGTCCCGTGATTGTCACGGATATTTCCGCGAACCACCGTCTCGTATATGCGTGAAAGGCTTCTGTCCTTTAGCTGCCCGCTGAGGCTCTGGTGGGCAAAGTCATTTTTGGCGGCGATTATCAGCCCGGACGTATCCTTGTCTATTCTGTGGACGATGCCGGGGCGCAGCTCTCCGCCAATGCCGGAAAGACTGCCTGCGCATTGAAACATCAGCGCGTTTACAAGAGTGCCGTCCGGGTGTCCCGGCGCGGGATGAACGACCATCCCCTTCGGCTTATTTATGACTATGACATCCGCGTCCTCATAGGCGATATCAAGCGGGATATCCTGCGCCTCCAGCCCAACCTCGACCGCAGCCTCGGGAAGCGTTACCTCAAAGCAGTCCCCCGCCTGGACGCGATAGCTGTTCTTTACGGCGCCGCCGCCTGCAAAGCAAACTCCTCCGGACGAAATAAGCTGCTGCGCGGCACTTCTGCTCACCAGTCCGGCCTTTTCGGCAATAAAGCTGTCAAGCCGCTCTCCGCAGCTCTCACTCTCCGCCCTTATCAGCAGGCTCATCGGCGCTCTCCTCCCCTGCCGGTTCAAATTCATCGAGCTTTTTCATAAGCTCCTCCGTCTCCTGCGCATCGGGCGGCGGCAGCTTTTTGCCGCTGTCCTTCCCGCCGAATATGACGAAAACGCAGAAAAGTATTCCGCCGATAACTATGGCGCAGTCGGCAATATTGAACACGGGAAAATCAACAAAAAGCGTCTGGAACATATCCTCAACGTATCCGTGCGCTATCCTGTCTATCAGGTTGCCGATCGCGCCGCCGATAACGAGCGCGATCGCCACGCGCTCACGCTTCGCCGCAGGCTTTTTCAGTATCAGCGCAGCGATTCCCGCAGCGCAGACTATGCAGGTAAGAATGATTATCGGCAGCTGAAGCCCTTTGAAAAGGCTGAACGCAGCCGCTTCGTTGTGAACATGCGTCAGCTGTATGACGCCGGGGATCAGCTTCATCTCACCATACAGCGGTATGGCGTTCACTATCCACAGCTTGAAAAGCTGGTCTGCCAGTACGATGACAGCCGCCAAAGCCAGATACAGCATACTTTCTCCCTTCTGCCAAAGCGATATCTGTGAGACTTTTTTACAGGTGATGGCGGGGTACCCCCGCCACGAATCTCCTGAAAAGTGCAGGCACTTTTCAGGAAAGGATGGCGCTTCGCTCTGCGCCTCAGCTGTGCGCCTTCAGCGTACAGTTCGACGCTCGCTCCACGAGATGTATTTTTTGTGACGCGCATGTCGCCGCAAAAAATGATTTAAAACTTATTTCACGTCTGCGGACGTGAAACTCTGTGAGACTTTTTACAGGTGATGGCGGGGTACCCCCCGCCATCATATGCGATAAAACTCCGTTTTACCTGACCACCGCCGCGCAGCGCGGGCAGAGTCCGTTTTCGTCCACATGCTCGTCATGCGCCCAGCAGCGGACACATTTGGGAGCCTCGGAGGGGCTTACCTTTACCGTAACGCCCTCAAAGTCGCCCTTATGTCCCTCACCTTCGCCGGTGATGACATTCACCTTCGATACGATGAACAGGGTCCTGAGGTCGCAGTCGGCCACTTCCTCTGCCACGGCGGCATCCGCAAAATACAGCGTCACCTCGGCATCGAGCGGCTTACCGACGGTTTTTTCCGCTCTCGCAAGCTCCAGCGCCTTATTTACATCATTTCTGAGCGCAACGAGACGCTCCCAGCGCTTCGCCTGCTCATCGGTGAACGTATATTTTTCGTTCACCGCGGGCATGTCATTGAGCATAACGTGCTTTGCGTTATCGCTCTGAGCATGAGGCATTGCAAGCCAGATCTCATTGGAGGTAAAGGCCAGGATGGGCGCAAGCAGGCGCACCATGGCATCAAGTATCATATATATGGCGCTCTGCGCGCTTCTCCTGAGCTTGCCGTTCGTCTCCTCGCAGTAAAGCCTGTCCTTTATGATGTCAAGGTAGAAGTTCGACATATCTACCACGCAGAAATTATGCACAGAATAGGTAACAACGTGGAACTCATATCGCTCATACGCGGCAAGGCACTTCTGGACAAGCTTATTGAGCTGAACTATGGCCCATTTATCAAGCTCCTCCATCTCCTCGAACGGAACGAGCGCATCGGGATCAAAGCCGTCAAGGTTACCGAGGATATAGCGGGCCGTATTTCTTATCTTGAGGTACTTGTCAGAAAGCTGCTTGAATATCGCGTCAGAGCAGCGCATATCAAGGTGATAATCGGACGATGCCGCCCACAGGCGCAGCAGATCAGCGCCGTATTTGGGAATAAGCTCATCGGGAGTTACGGAGTTGCCGAGGCTCTTATGCATCGCTCTGCCCTCGCCGTCAACCGTCCAGCCATGGGTAAGAACGGACCTGTACGGCGCTCTGCCGCGAGTTGCGACGGACGTGAGCAGCGAGGACTGGAACCATCCTCTGTACTGGTCGCCGCCCTCAAGATACATGTCGGCAGGCCACTGCTCGGGATGATCCTTTTCGAGCGAGGCCCTGTGCGTAGAGCCGGAGTCGAACCAGCCGTCAAGCGTATCGGTCTCCTTTGTAAAGCTCTTTCCACCGCAGTGCGGGCAGGTATAGCCCTCGGGCATAAGCTCCTCAGCCTCAAGCTCAAACCAGGCGTTTGAGCCCTTCTCGCCGAATATCTCCGAAATTCTGGCAATGGTCTCCTTCGTGCAGATCGGCTTTCCGCAGTCGGCGCAGTAGAACACCGGGATCGGCAGGCCCCAGTGACGCTGGCGGGAAATGCACCAGTCGGCTCTTTCGCGGATCATGCCGACCATTCTGTCATGGCCCCAGTCCGGGATCCACTTTATATCGTCGCATGCGGCGCAGGCGGCATCCTTGAAGGCGTCCACGGAGCAGAACCACTGATCGGTGGCTCTGTAAAGGATGGGCTCCTTGCAGCGCCAGCAGTGCGCGTACTGGTGGACTATCTTCTCGCTTGCGAGCAGCGCGCCGCTTTCCTTAAGCGCGTCGAAAATGGCCTTATTGGCCTTTGTATAATGCATACCGGCAAACTGATACGCTTCATCGGTCATGATACCGCGATCATCAACGGGGACAACGACGCCGATATGCGTCTTTCCGGAAGCATCGTAGCGGCGGCATACGTCAAAGTCCTCATGGCCGTGGCCGGGAGCGGTATGAACGCAGCCGGTACCGGCGTCAAGCGTGACGTGGTCGCCGTTAAGAACAACGCTCAGGCGGTCGATAAGCGGATGCTTCGCCGTCATAAGCTCAAACTCAGAGCCCTTCATCTCCGCCAGAATCTCAAGGCTTTCAATGCCCGCCACCTTTTTGACGTGCTCCATGCGCTCCTTTGCGATAATATAGGTCTCGCCGTTGGGAGCCTTTGCAAGGACATAGTCGAGGTCCGCGTTCAGGCAGATCGCAAGGTTGCCGGGGATGGTCCAGGTGGTGGTGGTCCATATTACAAAGTAGGTTTTTGAAAGATCGGTATAGGGCGCGAGTTTGCCCTTATCGTCCGCCACGGCGAACTTGACAAAGATGGACTCGCACTCATCCTCAGCGTACTCTATCTCGGCCTCGGCAAGCGCGGTCTCATCATGCGGGCACCAGTAAACGGGCTTTTTGCCCTTATAAATGTAGCCCTTTTCAAACATTTCGCCAAAAACCTTTACCTCCTCGGCCTCAAACTGAGGATTCATGGTAAGGTAAGGTCTGTCCCACTCTCCAAGAACACCGAGACGCTTGAACTGCTCCATCTGGATATTTACAAACTTCTGAGCAAATTCGTGGCAGGCGTTTCTGAACTCGGGGATGGACATCTTCTTTCTGTCCAGCTTGTTCTGCTTTATGATGGCGCTCTCTATGGGCATGCCGTGGTTATCCCAGCCGGGGACATACGGGGCATAGCGGCCGCTCATGTTTCTGTAACGGACGATGAAATCCTTCAGGCACTTGTTGAGCGCCGTACCCATATGAATATATCCGTTGGAAAACGGAGGTCCGTCATGCAGGACAAAGGCGGGCTTGCCCTCGTTCCTTTTCAGTATCTCATGATATATATCCTGCTCATACCAGCCTGCGAGCATTTCGGGCTCCCGCTTCGGGAGACCTGCGCGCATGGGGAAGTCGGTACGCGGAAGGTTAAGTGTGGAATTATAATCCTGCGGCATAGTTTGAGTTCGTCCCTTCGTGTTTTTTTATCAGCCGTTGGGTATATCTGAAAAAAATTGCGGCCGCGCCATACGCGCTTTTAAGCCGCCAAAAGGGTATCACCGCCTTTTCGGCGGTAATACCCCGATTTGTCAATTTTACTTCGTTGCATCGTAATCGTCGCCAAACTTGAGGTTTACAAACTCAAACTTCGGCTTTTTGCTTCCGTCCGGGCGCGTAAATACCTTCGTATTGCCGTCGTCCACGTCCGCCTTTGCCGCGGGCTGATCCTCAGCTCCGGCGTTTTCGATGATCTGCGCTACGGATTTTTCGATCTCATCGGCCTTGCGCTCATGCTCGGCCTGCTTCTCCTCCTCGCTCACCGGAGCCGCCGTAGAGGCCGCCTCGGGCTCTGGTGCATACTCGCTGAGGTGGCTCAGAAAGTCCATATGCCTGCTGACGAGTTCCCCGGAGGCCTTTATGAAATCCGCCGTTCTGGTCTTTGCCGCGTCAAGCTTTCTTTCCTCGGCGGCGACCCCGGCTCTGTACTCTTCTATCTTATCGTGAGCCTCGCGTTCGGCATCCTCCACAAGCGTTTTGCTCTTTTTCTCGGCCTCGTCGGTTATCTCCCTGGCCATTTTCTGCGCGGTAAGCAGCGCCATACGCATTGCGTCCTCGGTGGAGCGGTATTCCTCGACCTTTTCCACCAGAACCTTCATTTTATTCTTAAGAACCGCGTTTTCTTTGTATAAATCGGTGTAATCCTTGGTAACAGCTTCAAGGAAATCGTCCACGGCTGCCATATCATAGCCGCCGAAAACCGCCTTGGTAAATTCCTTTCCGCTTACCTCCTGCGGCGTGAGCACAAATATCAGTCCCTTTCCTTAAAAATACAGCCCGTTGTTTTCAAGCTCGTCTATGAGATCGCCCAAAATATCAACGTTGTAAGGCGTAATGATATATGTGCTTACAGCGACCTTTTTTATCTTTCCGTCCTGCGCATAGGCAACGCCGCTGAGAAAATCCAGCACGCGGCGCGCGACATCCTTGTTTGTGGATTCAAGGTTGAGGACAACCGTTCTCTTCTCGCGAAGATGGTCGGCTATCTCGGCAGAATTTTCAAAGCGCTCCGGCTTTACGAGAACGACCTGGAGCTGCGTTGTGGCGTGAATATTAACGACCTTGTTTTTCTTTTCTTCATCGGAATCGGATCTGGCGCTTCTCGCAGCCACGGTGGTGCGTTCTACCGGCGAGGGGGTATAAACCGCGTCGTCGTCATCATCGTAGGGTCTTGCCAGCTTTTTGATCTCGTCAAGAAGTCCCATGCAATCAACCGTTCCTTTCAGTGAATAATTAAAATATGTTGGATCAGTGGTACAGTCTCGGCCCGAATATTGCCGAGCCAATGCGGACCATATTTGAACCACAGGCAATGGCCTGCTCAAAATCGCCGCTCATGCCCATGGATAGCGTTCTGATATTGATATTATCGTATTTTTTTGCCCTCATGTCAACAAAAAGATTATACATTCGCTCAAAATATACGCTGTTCCGCGCGTCAAGCTCAATATTTGGCGGTATTGCCATCAGGCCTTCAACGCTTATGCCGTCCATTTCGGAAAGCTCTGCCAGCAGCTCATCCGTATTTTCGGGCATAACTCCGCTCTTGGCCTCTTCCCTGCCTATGTTCACCTCAATGAGCACCCGCTGGCGTATCCCCAGCTTCTGCGCCTTCTGCGCTATGAGCAGCGCAAGCTCGCGCGAATCCACGGACTGGATAAGCTCAGCCGTACCCACGATATACTTGACCTTGTTTTTCTGCAGGCTGCCGATGAAGTGAAGCGGAGCGCCTGCATATGCGCCCTGTTCGTTCTTCTCAAGCAGCTCCTGAACTCTGTTCTCTCCGCAGGCATCCACGCCTGCCGCTATTGCGGCGCGAACGCTGTCCGCACCGTTCATCTTTGTCGCCGCGACAAATTTCACCGCTCCCGGCGCTCTGCCCGCGGCCGACGCGGCCCTTTCTATCCGCTCCCTGAGGAGCCTTATATTCTCAGCTATATCAGACATTATCCCACTACCTTTCCGTCATAGAGGTCCTTTCCGCTTACGATGACGGTGTCTCCCGCTCTGAGCTTTTCGCCCTCCACAACGTAGTAATCGCCGATATCATATTTTATCGTGACGTATTCCTTTTCCGCCTGCATGCCCGTCCTGGCAAATATGTAAACGTTTCCGTTATCATCAACTCTTGCGGCCTTTCTCGGGATCCTTATGCCGGTATATTCGCTCAATATTATCTCCGCCGACTGAACGCGCATTGAAAGCACGTCCTCCATGGACTCCGAGCAGGAAAAAACTACCGCGCAGCTTCCGCCGTCCGGCTCGCTTACGCTGACGACCCCCATATCAAGATATTCGCTGTAATATCTTCCGAATATCATGGTAACGCCGTCGCCGGGGTCAAATCCCCGAGCATCCTCCTCCGGAACTATCGCCGCATAGTACCATCTGCTGCCGTAAACAAGCTTGCCCACGGCCTTCTGATCCGGAGACCTTTCGGACGCCACCAGCGACTTCAGCTCCGCAACGCCAATGTTTTTCACATCGTCCGGCCCCATGTCCTCAAAGCCGTCCAGCGCCGTGCTGAAAAGTCCGGACGCCGGCGCGCTTATTACGGCGCTGGCGTGCGATACGCCCGTCTGGAGGCTCCGTGCCTCGGAATAGAGCGAGCTGAGCTCGGAATCTATCCCCGCCGCGTCGCTCGAAGCCGAAAACAGAAGCGCCTTTATGTTTGAGCTTATGTTATCGGCATCGGAAAGCTCGCGGTTCTGCGCCGCCGCTCTGATGAGCTGTATCTCACTCTTTATGCTGCTCTCCAGCTTCTGCGCATCCATACTGCCGCCGCTTTTAAGCGCAAGGAGGCTGTCTATGCGGGTATTTATCTCGCGCAGGCGCTCGGCCCGCTGAAGCTCGGCGTCGCTGCTGTATACAACGCCGACCGTTCCTCCGCCGGACACGCGCTTCCCCTCCGCGGCGGAAACGTACACCGAGCTGTAATCGGTCTGCAGCGCCTGCTCGTCGCGCACGACCATGCCGTAAACGCTGATGCTGTCGCGCACGGTATACTCGATGGCGACAGCGGTCTTGAAGGGCTCGCTGAGGGATGTGAGCAAATAAAAGGCCACATATGCAAGAATGGCCAGAAGGAACACTCCGCTCACGATTTTCATAATAAGGTCGGTCTTTTTTATACTCTCCATCCCCCTGCTGCCATGAAGTTTTTACTCCGTCTCTTCCCCGTCAAGGCTTATCTGCTTTGCCGGTACTATTGTGGAGATAGCGTGCTTATAGATCATCTGCTGCTTTCCGTCGGAATCGAGGATAACAACAAAGCTGTCAAATCCCGTCACGGTTCCCCGAAGCTGAAAGCCGTTCATGAGGAACATTGTTATCTGAAGCCTGTCCTTTCGCGCCCGGTTGAGAAAGCTGTCCTGCAAATTTACTGTTTTCTGCATGTTTTTTTCGTTCTCCTTTATGTAAATAATGGCGCCGCTTATTTTTTATCGGCTTCTGTAATTATACCATTATTTCCCACAAAGTCTGTCGAAATCTGACAGGCACGATCAAAATTCTGCTCATTTTTCCAGAGGATCCAGTTTACGTCCCTTTTGCCGGAAAGCCAGCTGAGCTGACGCTTTGCATAGCGGCGCGAGGACTGCTTTATCTGCTCCACGGCCTGCTCCACGGTGCAGCCGCCGTTCAGGGCATGATAAAGCTCCTTGTATCCGATGGCCTGCATGGCCGTGCTGTCTTCTCCAAGGCCTCTTCGCACAAGACCTCTGACCTCATCCGCAAGCCCGGCCTCCATCATGAGGTCCACCCTTCTGTCAATACGCCCGTAGAGCGCGGCCCTGTCCTCAAAGCTCAGCGCTATTTTGCAGTATCTGTATCTTGGGGGCAGGCTCCTGGTCTCCATATTATGCTCCGTTATGGTCTTCCCCGTGGCGTAAAAAACCTCAAGCGCGCGCACGATGCGCTTTTTATCATTGGCATGCAGCCTCTGTGCGCTCGCAGGATCGACCTTTGCCAGGCGCATGAGCATCCGCTCTCCGCCCTCGGAGTCATATTCCTCCGAAAAGCGTTCGCGCAGCTCCGCGTCGCCGCCCATGAAGCTCCTGCCGGAAAGCAGCGATTCTATATAAAGCCCCGTTCCGCCCACGATGAGAGGCAGCCTGCCCCTGGCAAGAATATCGTCAACGCACGCCGCAGCCTCGTCAACGTAGCGTGAAACGGAATACTCCTCCCACGGCTCGGCTATATCGAGCATGTGGTGCGGTACGCCCTCCATCTCTTCTTCGGTTGGCTTCGCCGTACCGATGTCCATGTATTTATAAAGCTGCATGGAATCGGCGGAAACCACCTCTCCGCCCAGCCGCTGCGCGAGCATTACGCCAAGCTTCGTTTTCCCCGTCGCCGTGGGCCCCGTTATGACGACAACGCCGCCCGGCATATCAGTTTCTGAGCGCGTTGAGCGGCGCGGGAATGCGTCCGCCGCGCGCTATGAAGTCGGCAGAGGATTTCTGATGAACGGGCATTACCGGCGCCGTTCCGAGCAGGCCGCCAAAATCGACGGTATCGCCGACCTTTTTGCCCTGCGCGGGTATTATTCTGACGGCGGTGGTCTTATTGTTTATCATGCCTATCGCGGCCTCGTCGGCAATAATGGCGGATATCGTCTCGGCGGGAGTATCGCCGGGAACGGCTATCATGTCAAGCCCGACGGAGCACACGCAGGTCATTGCCTCAAGCTTGTCGATGCAGAGGTCGCCGCGCTCCGCCGCGGCTATCATGCCCGCATCCTCGCTGACGGGAATAAACGCGCCGGAAAGGCCGCCAACGTGGCCGGACGCCATAACGCCGCCCTTCTTAACGGCGTCGTTGAGCATTGCGAGCGCGGCGGTGGTCCCGTGCGTTCCAACGCTTTCAAGCCCCATCTCCTCGAGTATCTCCGCAATGCTGTCTCCCACAGCCGGGGTAGGCGCAAGCGAAAGATCGACTATGCCGAACGGCACTCCAAGGCGCTTTGACGCCTCACCGGCGACGAGCTGTCCCATACGGGTGATGCGAAACGCAGTTTTCTTGATCGTCTCGGCAACAACGTCGAAGCTTGCGCCCTTAACGGCCTGAAGCGCATGATGCACAACGCCCGGACCGCTTACGCCAACGTTTATGACGCACTCGGGCTCGCCGACGCCGTGAAACGCGCCCGCCATGAACGGGTTGTCCTCAACGGGGGTTGAAAATACAACCAGCTTCGCGCAGGCCATGCCGCCGTTATCCGCCGTGAGCTTTGCCGCCTCCACTATCTGGCGGCCCATGAGCTTTACGGCGTCCATATTTATTCCCGCGCGGGTCGTGGCAACGCCAACGCTGGAGCACACACGCTCCGTCGAAGCCAGCGCGGTGGGTATGGAATCTATAAGGCGCATGTCGCCGATGGTGAAGCCCTTGTGAACAAGCGCTGAAAAGCCTCCGATGAAGTTTACGCCAACCTCCTTCGCCGCTCTGTCAAGCGTTTCGGCGAACATGGTGTAATCCTCCGTATCGGAGCTTTCGGCAACCATGGCGATGGGCGTTACTGAAATGCGCTTGTTTACGATGGGTATGCCGAACTCGCGCTCGATATCCTCGCCCGTCTTTACAAGCTTCTCTGCCTGGCGCGTGATCTTGTCATATATTCGTGCGCAGCACTCCCTGGGGTCCTCGCGCGCGCAGTTACGCAGAGATATGCCCATCGTAATGGTCCTTATGTCAAGGTGCTGCTCTTCGCCGCATCAAATCCTGTGCATGGCCTCAAAAATATCCTCGCGCTGAATGCGGATGGAGAGCGCGGTATTCTCGCCCTCGTCCCTGAGCAGTCTGGCGAGGTCCGCAAACGCCAGCTTGCAGCCGCTCATGTCCACCATCATTATCATGGTGAAATAATCATGCATGATCGTCTGGCTGATATCGAGAACGTTTACGCCGTTCTGCGCAAGTATCGCGCAGACGTCGGCAATAATTCCGGTGCGGTCCCTGCCAATAACCGTAACAATAGCTTTAACTGCCTCCATTTTTCATATCTTCCTTTCATTTCACATAAGTACACGTATTATTTTCTGTTTTCTATTTTGTGAGCTCGTCAAGCGTCATCCCGAAGGCGGGCATGAAGTTTTCGAGGAAATACCGCACCTCCGGCAGGCTCGACGCTTCAAGCGCCGCTCTTATCTGTCCCTCCGCCGAGCGGAACTCTCCGTTCCCGGCCCTGAGCTCCTCAACGCATTTTATGTATGCCGAAAGCTTATCCGCCGCCTTTACGATCTGCCGTATGCTCTCGTCCTGCGGATTCATTGCCTCGGCATATGCTCCGCGCATCTCATCCGGCAGCATGCCGAGCAGCTTCTCTTCCGCAAGGCGCTCAACATGTTTATATGATCCCGTTATATCTGAATTGAGATATTTAACAGGAGTTGGCATGTCGCCTGTAATTATCTCGGAAGCATCATGGAAAAGTGCGGCCGCAGCACATTTTTCCGGTTCGGCCTCTTTTCCGAAGACGTCTCTGCGGATAACAGCCAGCGCGTGCGCCAGAACGGCAGTCATATGCGAATGCTCCTGAACGTTTTCGTCATAGCTGTTTCGCATAAGACACCAGCGGCGAATATTGCGCATTCTTGACAGCATTGCAAAGAAGTTTCCCGTCATTTTTCACCTTTCTGCCGCACATTTTATTTTTATCTGCGCAGCCTATATTGTTTAAGTATAGCATACCGCCCCCGCCTTGTAAACCGGCGATGGCGCGATAATTCAACATTTTCATTTGGCCTGCTTTATTGAAAGGCTTATCCTTTTCTTTTTTTCATCCACCTCAAGCACGCAGACCTTTACAATATCGCCAACGCTCAGTATCTCTGACGGATGGCGAATAAACCGGTCAGTGATCTGCGATATATGCACAAGGCCATCCTGATGAACGCCGATATCCACAAAAGCGCCGAAATCTATCACATTGCGCACGGTACCCGTCAGGATCATGCCGGGCTTCAGATCCTTCATCTCCATAACGTCGCTGCGCAGAAGCGTGGGTGGACGCTCGTCGCGCGGA
>CAKTED010000009.1 GCA_934546725.1 uncultured Oscillospiraceae bacterium
GCACAGGGCAGCGTCTTGGCGACGTGCTGGTGCAGAACGGGATAATCACGGAGCAGCACCTTATTGAGGCGCTTCAGATTCAGCTTGGCGTGGAATTCGTCGATCTTTCGGCGGTGTCCATACCCGTCGAGCTGGCGAAATACGTTCCGCGCAATATTGCAAAGAAGTTCTGCGTTGTCCCCGTGAAGCTCGTGAAGGATACGCTCTATCTTGCGATGAGCGATCCACTGGACTTCGTTGCTCAGGAGGAGGTCAAGACGGCCTCCAAAAAGCGCGTTATCCCCATGATGGCGACCCGCCGGGCAACGGAGCAGGCCATAAGCCGCCTTTACGGCAATGAGGGCACGGCTCGCGTCATTGAGGAAATGAAGCGCGAGGCAGGAACGGGCGTGCAGGACATTATCCCTGCGCAGATGACGCAGAATACCACCTCGGCGAGCGATTCCGCGCCCACCATCCGCCTTGTTAACAGCCTTGTCGAGCGCGCGTTCCATGAGCGGGCCAGCGATATCCATCTTGAGCCGCAGGAGGCTGAGCTGGTAGTGCGAATGAGGATAGACGGCCTGCTGCACCGCATGTTCACGATCCCCTCCGAGCTGGTGAGCACGGTTATCTCCCGCCTGAAGGTAATGGGCGGCATGAACATCTCCGAGCGGAAAATTCCGCAGGACGGGCAGACGAGCGTGCAGATAAAGGGTCATGCGCTCGATCTGCGCATTTCCTCCATGCCGACTGTGTACGGCGAAAAGATAGTTATCCGCCTTTTGGATAAATCCTCGCAGTCGCTCACGAAGGAGGCCATTGGCCTCGAGGGAGCGGATCTTGAAAAATATAATACCCTCCTTAAAAATACCGGCGGCGTTATCCTCCTGGTCGGACCCACCGGCTCGGGTAAATCCACCACCATGTGTACAATGGTGCGCGACCTTGCCCGCGAGGAAGTGAACGTCGTAACGCTCGAGGATCCCGTTGAGTACCATATTCCCGGCATAAGCCAGTGCCAGATAAACGAAAAAACCGGCATGACCTTTGCCAGCGGCCTGCGCGCAATCCTGCGCCAGGATCCGGATATCATCGCCGTCGGCGAGATACGCGATGGCGAGACGGCAAGCATCGCCATGCGCTCGGCCATTACAGGCCACCTCGTGCTTTCAACGCTCCATACGAACGACGCGGTTTCCGCCGTGTACCGCCTGCGCGATACGGGCGTGGAGCCATGGCTGATAGCCAGCGCGCTCAAGGGCGTCATATCCCAGCGCCTCGTGCGCAAGATCTGCCCGCACTGCAAAAAGCCCTATACCCCCTCGGAGGAGGAACTTGCGATACTCGGCATGCAGGGCGAAAGCGACGTTACGTTCCATAAGGGCGAGGGCTGCCCCGAGTGCCGCCATTCCGGTTACTCCGGCCGCCGCGCCGTATTTGAGATATTCATGATAAACGGCGCCCTCCGCCGCATGATAAGCGACGGCGCCTCCTTCGATGAGCTCACCGCCGCCGCGTTGAAAAACGGAATGAAGACAATGCGCCAGAGCTGCCGCGAGCTTGTGCTGCGCGGCGTGACGACCGCCGCCGAGGCGGCTCGCACCATAATCTCCACGGTGGACGACTGATAAAGCAAGTCTTATGAAAGCGGGTGAAACGGCATGACCACATATCGTTACAGGGGCCAGACGGCTGATGGAACGCGCGTTTCCGGCGTTATCCGCGACTACGATGAGTTCGAGGCCGTTTCCGAGCTGCGCGAGACCTGCGCCGTCATAACGAAGCTGGAGGAGGTTCGGGAGCGCAGCGGCTTCTTTTCAAAGCAGATAAACTTCAAAATAAAGGAAAAGGAGCTTGCGCTCATCTGCTCGCAGTTTTCCATCATCCTCTCCAGTGGCCTGCCGATAGTCCGCTGCGTCGAGATGGTTGCCGCGCAGAACAAAAACAAAAATACCCGCCGCATGCTCGAAAAAGCCGCCGAGGATATCGGCGCGGGTTATTCCATGGCGCAGAGCTTTGAAAATAACGTTCGCGGCCTGCCGAAGACATTCATAGAAACCGTTCGCGCGGGCGAGCAGTCCGGCACTCTCGAGGAGTGCTTCACCCGCCTGCATACATATTACGACAGATCCGCCAAGGTAAGGGCAAAGCTTGTAAGCGCGCTGACCTACCCCGTGATGGTCGTTATAGTGGCCATCATCGTATTCGTCATCATCATGGTCGTTGCTGTGCCGGCCTTCACCTCCGCCTTTGCCGAGCTCGGCTCGGAGCTGCCGGCCATAACGCGCGGTCTCATGGCCGTGAGCGCGTTCTTCGTGCGCTGGTGGTGGGTGCTGCTGCTCGCTGCCGCCATTCTCGCGCTTGGCTATATGGGCGCGAAGCGCACGGAGCAGGGCAAAAGAGCTCTTTCAAAATTCGCGCTGACCCGCTCGCCGCTGCACAGGCTGCGAACGATGCGCGCCTCCGGCCAGTTTGCCTCCACCATGTCCACCATGCTCGCGGCGGGACTTTCCGCACCGCAGGCGCTGGATGTTGTCAGCCAGGTTATCGATAACTACCTTTTCGCCCTCGGCGTGCGCCAGGTGCGGCAGGGCGTTGAACGCGGACGCGGCATAGCCGAAAGCATGAGCGGCGTTGAATTTTTCCCCCAAATGCTTGTTGAAATGGTCGGCGTCGGCGAAAGCTCCAGCTCCATGGAGCAGACGCTTGACGTTATCGGAGCCTATTTTGATAACGAGGTGGAGACTGCCACGAACCGCATGGTCTCCATGCTGGAGCCGATTATTACCATAGTCCTGGCCGTTGTGGTCGTTATCCTTCTGCTGGCCGTGTATCTGCCCATGTTCTCCATGTACGGCTCGATCACGTAAGGCGGTGTTTTGCCCGGTTTTTCGCTGTCATTCAGAGGGAGCGGAGCTTATTATTGCTGTCATTCGGAGGGAGCGGAGCGACCGAAGAATCCCACCGTTGGCTGCGAAAGGGTAACGATGACGTACTCTCAGCCCCTGAATGGGGGATTCCACGCCTGCTGGCGCAGGCTCTGAATGACGGAAGTGGTGGGCTCCCGCGTCCACGGGACGCACGTTACGCGCCCCTTGCAAGCGGTCAACGCCGCACCCTGCTGCGCACCTCGCCCCTGCACGTCATTCAGAGGGAGCGGAGCGACCGAAGAATCCCACGGATGGTTGCTAAAGGGTAACGACGTACTGCTCAGCCCCTGAATGGGGGATTCCACGCCTGCTGGCGCAGGCTCTGAATGACGGAGACC
This sequence comes from uncultured Oscillospiraceae bacterium, assembly GCA_934546725.1. GTDB lineage: Bacteria > Bacillota > Clostridia > Oscillospirales > Oscillospiraceae > RGIG6375. The sequence continues at coordinate 3,251 of CAKTED010000009.1, forward strand.
TTGGGGTCTTCGCTTCCACGGTAATACGCGTCCACCCACATCCACACACCCCCACCCGCACACAAAAACGTATATACACTTCGCGGAGCCAACCACGCGGAGATATATAAATAAAAAAATGAGGAGATAGAAAGTTATGCTTACCAAACTGAAGAACAAAAAAGCGTTCACCCTGATGGAAATGCTCATCGTGGTAGCTATCATCGCTATCCTTGTAGCCATTGCCATCCCCACCTTTGCCAGTGCCCTGAACAAGGCTCGCGCAGCCACCGACGTAGCCAACATCCGCTCCGGCTATGCTTCCGCTCAGATCGCAGCCATGACCGATGATCAGGTTGGAACCTTCTACCTGCAGAATGACGGCACTGTGGGCGCAACTGGCGCAAATGATTACGTATGCAAGGGTGACTCCGACCATGCGCAGAGCGCTTCCATTGCAGGTCAGTTTACCGCCGGTGCCGATGTAACATGGACAAAGGGCAACAAGATCACATATACGGTTGGTGCCGCTACTGGCGACGGTCAGGCAAAAGTAACCGCCATAGCGGGCTCCGCTACCTGATTTTCTCCCATAAACATAACGCCCCGTCTGCCGCCGATAATGCAGCGGAGGGGCAGAACCACTGAAATTCCTCCGAACACGGCGGGAGCGGCTGAGGCTTGGCAGCTGTTCCCGCCCGGAGGAAGGACGGAAAGGAGCGCGCCATGCTGTATCTTTCACCCTTCATCACGGTTTACTGCTGCATACTGGCGGCGGTTCTCGGCGCATGCATGGGCAGCTTCCTGAACTGCATGGCGTGGCGCATAGTACATGGCCAGAGCGTATGGCGCGGCCGGTCGCACTGCGACGAATGCGGCCATACTCTTTCCGTGCGCGACCTCGTCCCCATTTTCAGCTATGCTTTTTCGCGCGGGCGATGCCGCTGGTGCGGCGCGAGGCTCTCCGCGCGGCACGTTCTCTGCGAGGGCGTTTCGGCGGCGGTATTCGTATCGCTGCTGCTCAAATATGATATTTCGCTCCAGGGCCTTGAAGCTCTGCTGCTGGCGTGCGTACTGCTGGCGGCATCCTTCACAGATCTGGAGGGGTACATCATTCCCGACCGTTTCATTATGGTCGGTATTGTGTTATTTATCTGTTCGGAGCCTTTGGCCTCCGATCCGCTCGGGCGGGCGAAGGAAGCCGCGCTCGGCGGCTTTGCGGTCGCGGGCGGGCTGCTCATTGCCTCGCTCATCATCGAAAGGGCGCTCCGGCGCGAGGCGATGGGCGGCGGCGACATAAAGCTGCTTTTCGTGACCGGCCTGTTCCTTGGCTGGAAGGGCAATCTGCTCTGCCTGATCCTTGCCTGCATTATCGGCATTGTGTTTGCGCTCATTGCGGCAAAGCGGCGGGACGGGGAGCACGCGGCAATACCCTGGGGTCCCTCCATAGCGCTGGGCGCATGGCTCACGGCGCTGTTCGGGCAGCCCCTTGTCGACTGGTACTTCAGTCTCCTTTAAGAAAGCGAGGATGAGACCTTGGGAAAAACTGTTGGTTTTGATATAGGAGAAAACAGCGTAAAGATGGTATATTTCGCGGGCAGGCAGCTGAAGAAGGCCGTGTGCGTCGATCTGCCGGATAATATGGTTTCGGACGGGCGCATCCTCTCCATGGACGCCATGGCCGACTTCCTGCGCGAAACGTCGAGGGCCTACGGCATCCCGAAGGCGGGCGCGGCGCTTTCTCTGCCCACCTCGGAGATATATACGCGCGAGGTAACGCTGCCCGCCATGACGGAGCAGCAGCTCATATATAATCTCCCATACGAATTTCACGATTTTCTCACGGAGGAGAAGAGCAAATATTTCTTTGACTATTCCATGCGGAGCATCGAGCGCGACGAGGCGGGATGCCCTGTAAAGATGGAGCTTTTTGCCTGCGCAATGCTCAAGGCGGACGTGGAGAACTACCGGGCAATGTTTCGCCGCGCGGGCTTCCGGCTTCGGGTGCTCACGCCCGCGGAGTGCGCCTACGGCGCGATTATGACGGATCACATGCGCCGCACGGGCGACGATACGGCAGAGCGCTGCATAATAAACCTTGGCCACCGGCTCACGCGGCTGTATATCTACCACGGCAGCGCCATCGTGGGGCAGAAGGAGATAGAGCTGGGTCTTGAGGGGCTGGATGAGCTTATCGCGGAGGAGCTGGGAGTGAATGTTCACGTTGCCCGCGAGTACAAGGAGAGCAATTATAACGGCGTCCTCGGCGAGGAGTATGCGCTGGAGTTTTATAATCGCCTTGCCGTTGAGATAATGAAGGCCATAAATTTTTATCACTACAACAATCGAGACCGCGAGCTGCAGGAGCTTTATCTCTGCGGCGGCGGCTGCGCCATACCGCAGCTCAAAAGCGCCATCGGCGAGCTGACAAGGCTGAACATACGCCCCGGCGAGGAGCTGCTCGAGCAGAGCATGCGTCCCGAGCAGCCGTGGCTGTATCTGCGCGCCATAGGCTGCGTGAACGCGGGAGCGCGGGGAGGGCTGTCATGATAAGAGAGAAGGAACGCACCGCTGCCGGAGAGCTTGGCGCGGGTGCGAAAAGGATGATACGCTGTCCGCAGAAGGTGGGCATTAACATGAACCTGCGCGAGAAGCATCGCGGCGCGGCAGCCACGGCCGTTATCGGCGTGGCGGTCATCGCGCTTCTGGCGGGGTGCGTGGCGAAGTTCGGCGTTATTGACCGCTATCGCGCACTGAACGACGCGCAGAGCACCTATGATAACGTTCACAGGCAGTATGAAAGCGCCGTGACGGAGCTTTTGGACTACGACCGCGTTCTGACGGAATACCGCACCTATTCGCGCGACTGGATGACCGGCGCGAAGGAGGGCGAGGACGGCTACGCTGCCGTGAGCCGCCAGGAGGTTCTGGATCTCGTTGAGACGCGCATGAAAACGCGCGGCACGGTGAACCGCATCTCCGTGCGGGACAACACTGCGGTTATAGACATGGAGGACATGAGCCTGGACGAGATATCGGAGATGTTCGAGATCATTGAGCAGGAGCCGATAGCGGCCGCCGTGCGGCTTGATCTGGCCGAAACGGAGAAGGATCACCCGGCGTCCATCCTGAAATTTTCCGTTACGATAACACTTCAGCAGGAGGTGGCGGAGAAATGAAAAGAGCGCTCACATCAAGGGAGAAGGGCATGCTCCTATTCCTTGCCATAATCGTTATCGCGCTGGGCTACTTCAAGCTGATATTTGAGCCCGTGCAGACGGAGACGGCCTCGCTGAAGGACAATACCTCGCAGGAGCAGACGCTTTTGAGCGAAAGCCTTGCGCGGCTTGAGCAGATGCACAGGATGCAGAGCGTCATTGAGGAGATAAAGCAGGACGGCGAGACGAAGGCCATCCCGGACTATGATAACAGCGGAATGCTCATGCGCGAGCTTTACCGCATTCTTGCGACGACGAACGAGTATTCGCTTGACTTTTCCGCGCAGACGGTGCAGGACGGCTACATCATCCGGCGGCCGATAAGCATGACGTTTTATACCGACAGCTATGAGCAGGCGCGCGGCGTCGTGGATGCGCTCAGCGGCAGCGATAACCTCAACCAGATATCCGACCTGAGCATTTCTGAAAACAGGGGAAAGAACAAGGATCAGGTCCAGACCGATCTGCTCATAACATACTTCGAGGTGGCTTCTTAACCCGCGGCAGAGGAGGACGGCTCCAAATGGCAGGAACAGCGAAAATCAGAAAGAGAAACGGCTTTACGGCGACAGAGGTGCTGGTGACGCTGCTTATCGTCATCATCCTTTTTGCGCTGGCGATGATACCGGTATCGAGATATCGCCGCGACCTGCGTCAGACGGAGCTGGACAGCCGCGCCGAGGTCATATTCATGGCGGCGCAGAACCGTCTTGCCCAGCTGCAGGCCGCCGGACAGAAGCAGGTGTTCAGCGACGGAGCGACGCCGCTCGGCTGCGTGCCGGTGGACGCCGAGGCGGGCAGATATGAGGATGACGACCTCTATTACATCAGCTCGAAGGATCGCACGGCTGCCGCCGCCGAGGCCATCATGCCGGAGGACAGGGTGGAGGCCGCGCTGTGGAATAACCACTGGGTCATAGAATACGACCCCGCGAGCGGCAGCGTTTACGCCGTTTTTTACAGCGAGAAGGAAATGGATTATACGCCCGACGGCAACTTCGGCTTCCTGCGCTACCGGGAGAACCGGCTGAGCGGCGGAGCCGTCGTCGGCTATTACGGCGGCGATTCCGTCGGTTCGGCAACGACCGGCAAGCTTTCGCCGACGATGGAGGTAATAAACGCCGAGCAGCTGCTCGTGAAGATAAGCTGCGACATGCAGGGCTCGTCCCCGCTGCGCTTTTTCGTAACGCTCACGGATGAGGACGGCAATACCACCGGCGAGATCGAGCTTACGGAGACGCACGGCGAGATCAGGCAGGATTACCGCACCTATAACGCCACAATGGTGCTCGACGACCTCACCACCGGCGCGGGAATGCGCTTTTCCGAGCAGGCGAGGCTCAGCATGCTCGTCCCCGGCCAGAGCCTTGAGATAAAGGTGCGCGTGGAGTCCCGCAGCAGCCTTGTGGACGGCAAGACGCTCGTCTGGCCCGAGAGGGTGAACAGCCTTTTCGCCGAGACGCGCACGGCGGCGGACGGTGGGAAGACGGCTGTTATAAAATACTGCCGCCATTTGCAGAATCTGGACGTGGATTCCGGCGTGGGCACGCTTGTGAACCGTGCGGTCCAGGAGCAGAACCTCGAGTTCAACAGCTCGGATGTGGACGGCTGGAGCGACTGCTACCCCGGCCAGACGTTCCGCCCCATCAGAAACGGCGCGCTGAAGGAATATGACAGCACGCTCACCGTCGGAACGGACACGTATCACCCGCTGATATACGATCTTCCCGTCGAGGCGGGCGCGGACGGCGCGGGCCTTTTTGAAAGCATCGGGGACGCGGCGCTGCGCAACATCCGCCTGGCCGGAGCGAAGGTGTCAGGCCAGGGAAACGTCGGCGCTATCGCGGGCACGGTCACGGGAGAGCTGGAGCTTGAGGGCTGTCAGGTCTACCTGAACCGCGCGCGCCATCTCACCGGCGGCGTGACGGAAAAGGACATATGGCTCGACGGCGCGGTCACGGGCGGCCTTATCGGCTGCGCGGAGACCGGCGCGAGCATTACGGTAAGGGACAGCTTCGCGGCGACCGTCCTGCGCGGAGAGAGCGCGGCGGGCGGCCTCATCGGCGAGGTGAGAGGCGCGAACGTGAGCATAAGCCGCTCCTATGCCGACAGCTATATATACGCCGACGAGACGGGCGGCAGAGCGGGCGGCATGCTCGGAGCGTGCCGCGGGCGCAGGCTTACGCTTGAAAACAGCTATGCCGCGGGTTTCCTCAGCGGCGGCGTCACGGCGGGTCTGAACGCGGGCAGCTTTTCCGATACGACGGTGAAAAACGTTTACACCGCCTGCGCGATGCTGGACGAAAATGGCATAATGGATTATACAACGCTTGTACTGGGGCAGAACGCCACGAGCGTGGGCAACATAAGTCGGCTGTATTACTTCAACGAGGGAATAAAAACGGCGGCATATGATGAGAGGGTGTATTACAGGGACTGGAGCGGGAAAAATCGCGCAAACGCCATTGCAACAAAGCTCAGCGGCGAATTTGACGACGATACCGGCGATACAAACGCATATAACCTCATCGATACGCTCGGCCTGACGCTTTACTCCTTCCCAAAGCTGAAGAACATCCCTCATTACGGCGACTGGCAGGCGGAGTTTGAATCCGGCTCGCTTGTTTATTATGAAAAGTACGGCGACGGCAGCTACGGCTTTTACGGCGCGAACGTATCCTCGCTGCGCGACGGCGGCGCCCTGCTCGGCGACGGCTATGCCATGGCGTATGAGGACGATCTGCCCGACAGCGTCACCGTGGAGTGGAACGGCGGCAGCGTGAGCCTGGCGAAGAGCTCGGCCGTGGCCGTTACGGTAACCGTCAAGGGCGAGAGAAAGACGTTTTATCTCCTGCCTCTGCCCGCACGGCTCGTTCAGAACGTTACGGACGTGCCCGGCTTCTACCGCGAGATAAGCGTGGACGGCAGAAAGCATTATTATAACCCGCACTTTGCCATGACGGCCGTGGAGGGCGACGAAGCGCCCGCCGCGCCAGAGCAGGTGAACGTGCGCACGGCGCGCCAGCTGAACGCGCTGAGTCTGTATTATGAGGATTATTCTCCGCTGCTGCCCTCGGGCGCGGCCTTCGTGCAGGGGCGCGATATCGATTATGAGGGCTACGACTGGGCGGGCTTCGGCCAGGACGGAAGAAGCGTGAGCTCTCAGCTGCCGATCGGACGGTCGGCGGATAAAGCCTTCCGCCACAGCTATAACGGCGGCTGCCATGTGATAAGCGGCGTATCGTTCGCAAGCGGAGTGGATGAAGACTACGCCGGAATGTTTGGCTGCACGAGCGGCTCGCTGCGCGACATCGTTATCACGACGAACAGGGAGCTGGAGAATGCTCCTGCAGCCGAAATATCCGGCATTGTCCAGCGCCGCACGGCATATCTGGGCATCCTTGCCGGGCGCAATTCCGGAACGATATATAACTGCGCGGTATCGGGCTACGAGCTTTCGGGCCGCGCGTACAGCGGAAGTATATTCTATATCGGCGGCCTCGTGGGCTATAACACCGGCTCCATCCGCGCAAGCAGCGTAAGCTGCCCGAGGATCACGGCGACGAACACCTTTGCCCAGCTCTACGTTGGCGGCTTTGCCGGCTTCAACTCCGCGCAGATACGTCAGTGCTACGCATACGGCAGCATCGACATACCCGATATTCGCGGCGGCGCGACCGTTCTGGCGGGCTTTGCGGCGGATAATTACGGCACCGTGACCGCAAGCTTCTGCGCGACGGCGCTCAGCTCGGCGGGCGGTACGACGTATGGCTTTGCACCGAACAGCGGCAGCGTCGCGGACTGCTATTTCCTCAACGAGGGAACGTATTCCTTCGCAAACGAGATAAGCCTTTACGATTTTGCGGCGGGCAATCCCGGCGCGCAGGGCGTGACCCGCGAGGAGCTGGAGACGCTGCGCATAAGCGGCTTCCGCAGAGTGAGCGCGGCGAACACGCGGAATTATCCCAATACGGCGGCGGACGGCAACGCGGCGTATCCGTATATCGGCAGCGTTACGGGCGTGGGCGGCGTCCCGGTGCATTACGGTGACTGGGTGCTTGAATCCGACCTCGGCACGCTCGGCGTGGTATATTGGGAAAGCGAGGTCGGCGACTCGAACGGCGGCTGTCATTTCTCTTACATCGGCTTTGAAAACGGCGAGCATATGAGCGGGAGCAGCCTCTGCACCGCGCATGACGACGGCGACAGGATAACGGATTTCGGCTACGCCTATTACTGGAAGAGCAGCGAGGCGAAGCCGGAGCTTACGGCGAGCATTGAATACGGCAGCTTTGTTCTCGGCGAGAGAGACACGGCGGTTGAGGCGGAGCTTGCAAAGCAGGTCCCGGGCTTCAGCTTCGTGGCCTACCGCACGGCGGAGGATGCCATGCATCTCGAGTCCACGCGCAGCGCAAACGGCGTCTGGACGCTTGAGCAGGGCGGCGTAAGCTACGACTTCAATATTTGCCCATTCTTCGCAAACGCATATTCATATGTGGACGGAACGTCCGGCACGGAGCCGGGCATCGATACCGCGTATGAGATCCGCTCCGTCGAGCAGCTGCAATATATAAACTGGAGCTACAGCAATAATAAGGGCGGTACCACCACGGACGTTACGCCGCAGACCTACCGCAGCTTCCCGTATCTGCAATACGCAAGCGCCACTTCTCAGTCAGAGCAGAAACTTGCGGGAGCGCTGGCAGGCGACAGTGTTGGCGGCCCGCGACCTGTGCGCAGCTGGAAGCAGACGCATGACGTGAATGGAAGCGATCTCGACGATCCGAAGAATCAGGATAAAAATACCTCAATTCATCCGATAGCGGGCTCCGTGAACCAGGGCAGTGACAGCAACTATAATATGATCCTTTACAGCTGGTTTGGCGGAAAATATGACGGGCAGAACTACTACATCAAGAATATCGCAATAAATTCAAGCTGCTATAACGTGGGCCTGTTCGGCACGACAGCCGGAGCGGATATAAGGAACATCGTTCTTTACAGCGATAACGGCTCCGTGATACAGCGCAGCAGCGGGCAGTCCTCCTGGGAATATCAGAACGGCGGCGCTCCGGCGGACGTTCGGGAATATCAGTGCTCATATGCAGTTGGAGGGCTTGTGGGCATAGCTTATGACTACAAGGCAGATATGGGCAGGAGCACGATAGAAAACTGCGCCATAGCGGGCTACATCATTGAGGACAACAGCAAAAACATGCTCACGCTCGGCGAGTGCGCGACGGGCGGCCTGGTGGGAGTTTCAAGCGTGAGCCTTGTCAACTGCTCCGCCGCGGTCGATATACGCATAAACTGTACGCATCGCTGGAAGAATGACGGCTCGCTCAACTCCGCAAGATGGGGCAATTATGTTCGCGTGGGCGGCCTTGTGGGAGGTCTGCGCTTCAAGGCGACAAACTGCTATACCGGCGGGAAAATAACAATCTCCGAGGAGCTGCTGACGGAGAGCGTGCTTGCCAGCGACGGAACGAATACAAAGCTTGCCGACGGAAGCGAGGCCGTACAGATCAAATGGTCGAGAGACAGAGACAGCGGAGGCAAAAACAGGAACCCCGCAACGTATGTCTATATCGGCGGCGTGGGAGGAAGCGGCTTCTCGGCAAACTTCATGAACTTCAGTAACTACAACGGAAGCTATGACGGATACCCGCAGTTTGAAAATTGCTACACTTATATAGACCTTCCTGATATGGAGGGTACGATAACTGCCATAACCCTCATAGGGAGCACGGCCGACCGGTACAGATATGCTAACGCAACGATAAGAAACTGCTATTATCTCAAAAGCACGAAGGACGGAGTGGGCTTTGATAACGCTTCAAGGTGCATTACGCCCAAATCGAGCACCGCCTCGCTCGCGAACATACTGAGCACTCAGGCAGAGCGGGATAAAATGCTTGATGGCAACCTCGGGTATCTTACAGGGTACGTTTGGGAGCCAAGCGTGTACAGCAATAACGTAAACGGACTTACAGAGCTTACGTACGCGCAGATGGACAGCCGAAACGGCGGAGTTACGATAAATACGGCGAACACGAACGCGAGCCAGACATATTCGGATTTTCGGTCTGCACTCGGCAGCGCCTTCGGCTGGGTGAGCATAGACGAGAACGGCGCTTCCATCCACGGAAAGTACAGCTTCTCAGGCAGCGATACGGCGCTGCTCGGCCAGGACTATCCCTTCCCGACCGTTCTGACGCAGACAAACTCGTTTGGCCAGGAGGTCTCGCTGCATTACGGCGCGTGGCCAAAGGTCGGCGTTTTCTGGGAAAAGGGCATAGATACGATCGATATGATCGCGGACTATGACGAAAAGACAAAAATCTCATCCATAAGCACGAAGCTGCTGCTTGAGCAGATCACGGCGGCGGAGCTGGGCGACGTTCTGCCCACATTTACGTATACGAACGACGGCGTTGTCGAGGCCACGGCCACGGCGAACGCGTCCGGCGGCTATGACGTCGTCCTGCGCGGCCTGAAGGTCGGCGCGACGGAGGTAACGGCCACGCTCGGTGAATATACCGCGCGCCTCATGCTGACCGTTACGGCGGAAATGACCGTTACGGCCGAGCCGGGCCTGCTGGAGCTGTATACCGGCGACGCGGCGCAGACGGTGCGCTTCCGCGCGAAGAATAAAAACGGCGATATCATCTCCGGCGTAACGTGGCAGGTAATAAACTCCGCGAGCACCGTGGTATCCGTAACGGAGCCGGAAGCGCTGGGCGATGACTACGCCACGGCGGTAAAGGCGCTGAGCGCGGGCGAAAGCTCTTTGCAGATAGTCGCGGTGTGCAAGATCGGCGATACGAGCTACGAAAGCTCCGCCATAGTGCCGGCCACGGCCTATGCGCCCGGAATACTCGGCATTGCAAATACCGCCGGGGACGCCCCAACAATTTATATCCAGGGTACGATAAACCGTGCCATTACCGCATGGGAGCACGGCCTGGAGCCGAAGAGCGTAACGTTTGATTCCGATGCGCCGGAGGCTGACGGCGGACTGTTTATCTACATGCAGGGCTCCGAAACGAACCTTGCGGCTCTTGCCGTGAGCGCGATCGGCATAACGGACGCCGACGGAAACGTTTATGACGTGCTGCACGACAGCGGCGTTTACGGCGTAACGCTGGCGGATTCGGAGAAGCGAGGAGCCTTTGACTGCCGCGCGGTGACCGTTCGCGGCGCAAAGGCAGGCCCCATAATGCTCAACGTGACGCTCACGAGCGAAAACGGCGGCAGCTTTACGCTTGAGATCCCGTATGTTCTTACGGAGGAGGCGACGCGCCTGAGCGTAAGCTTCAGAGACGCCGCCGGAAACGTGATCGGTACGGAGACCGTGGCCTACGGCGATACCGCGGCGCTTCCGCCGGAGGATGTGCTGAACGCCATGACGCCACCCGAGGGCTACGTCTTCCGCGGCCTGCATGACGACGATGGCTGGCGCCCCGCGTTGAGCACGCCGATCCGGGAGGACACGGTGTTTGAGCCGGTCGTGAGAGAAAACGTCTATTATGTGACCCTTGAGGGCATTGATATTTCCACGGAGGTCGTGAAGGTCGCGCCAGGCGACAGCGTTGCGTGGCCGGAGGCCCCGAAGCGCGACGGTTATCTCTTCCTCGGCTGGACGCAGGACGGCTCGCGGACGTGGAATGAGGGCGACGAATATGTGCCCGCCGGCGACGTGACGTTCCGCGCAATGTGGCGCAAGGCCGTAAGCATTAAGGTGCAGAATTACTGGGGCTCACCATTTTTCCAGGGCAGCAATATAACGGATTACGCGGACGGCTGGAGTCATAGCATTACGGCTACATATCAGTTCAGTACCTGGTCTGTGTATATTTATATAGACGGCGTGGAGGTGCCGTTCAGCCTGCAATCGTCATACAACGGCACAAACTATACCAATACGATCACGGTCGCAAGGGACGCGTTCCCGGCCGACGAATTTTGAGATCATCATGTAAAAGGAGGAGAGCCGAATGAAAAAACTGCGCGAAAGAGACGGAGCTACCGTTTTGATGGCTCTCCTCCTCGTGCTTGTGGCGGCGGTGGTGAGCTCGGTGATACTGGCCTCGGCGCTGAGCGCGGCGCGGAGCGTGAATAATGATCGCAGCGCGCAGCAGACATGGCTGAGCGTAAGCTCCGCCGCCGAGCTTATCCGCGACGGCATCCTTGCGGACAGCTATGAAAAGCAGACGAGGATCACCGTTACCGAGACGGCGGACGAGAACGGAAACGTCAGCAATGATACACTTGTGGAGGAGCTTGGGCTTACGGAGCCCTCGGGCGTAATGGGCCCGTGGCTTTCAAAGGGCATCGGCGACGGCGATACGCTCCCCGGCTGCACGGATACGATCACGATAGAGGTCCCTCTGCCGGACGGCGAGAGCATGACCGCCGTCACCGCGGAGCTCGAGATGAAATTTTACGGCGATAAGAGCGTGGTTACGGTGCGGCTTTCGGCAGATGAGGGCGGCGACGATGAGTGCAGCATGACCCTTGACGTTACCGGCAGCAGAAAAACGGTAAGCAGCTCCATCACGGGAAGCGGCGACAACGTCAGTGTAAACGTCATAACGACCACGGTGACGTGGACGGACAGCCAGATCACCCGCGGTTTGAGGTGAAAAGCAATGAAGAAGATTAAAAACAGGCGCGGTGAAACGCTTATTGAAAGCCTTGTGTCCATTCTTATCGTGGCACTGGTATTTGCCTTTTTTGCAACGGCGGCCGTAACGGCGGGGCGCATAAACGCGAAAACGCGAAATACAGACGTTTCGTTCCACTATGACGAAAGCGCCGCGCCGCAGGACGGCGTCGTAAAGCTGACGGGCAGGAGCGGGACGGTATCGCAGAGCAGCATTGCACTGTATGAAAATAACGGATATTATTACTACGCGGAGGTGAGCGCGCCATGAAAAAGCTGCGTGAAAAGTGCGGCATGACGCTTATCGAAATGCTCTGCGCAGTGCTGCTCCTGCTGATAATGAGCGGCATGCTGACGCTTGGCGTGAACTTTGCCGTTAAGACGTATCACGATTCCATGCAGAGCTCGCAGGCGCAGGAGCTATGCTCCACGATAACCGCCGCCATCAGCGACAAGCTGCGCTACTGCGGCAGTGTGAGCAAAAACGGCGACAGCATATTCATTCAGGACGTGGGCAGCGTCTCAAGCGGCGAGGGCGAGATATTCAGCGTGAACGGAAACGGCGAGATCACGCTCGATGCCGCCGGAACGAAAAAGCTGCTCGGCTCCAGATCCTACCCGCGCGGCCTGTGCGTGG
>CAKTED010000010.1 GCA_934546725.1 uncultured Oscillospiraceae bacterium
CTCCTCACAGATATCCTCATCCTCGGCTACAACGATGCAGCCGACCTCGGCGCCCTCCTGATCGGCCCAGTTATCAAGATATGCACGGCTCGGACCGAAGGGGCTCTGGCCGAGCTGCTTTATGTCCTCGTCCTCCCAGGTGACTATATCAACGACACCGGGAAGAGCCTTTGCCCTGCTGATGTCCATTTTGATTATCTTCGCGTTTGCGTAGGGGCTGCGAAGAAACTTTGCGTGAAGCATATTGGGCATGACGTAGTCCATGCCGAACTTTGCTATACCGGTGGCAAGAGCATAGGAAAGCTTTCCGGGAAGGTTGTGCTTGCCGACTACGCGGAAATGCTCTCTTTGTCCGTTTACGCCTGCTATATCAGCCATTTGTCACCGCTCCTTCCTGCTGGGACATTTTTTCAACTGCTTCCATTATGGCCTGAGCGTGGCGGGGATATGTTCCGCAGATGCAGATGTTTCCGGCCAGCGCCTCATTGCATTCCTGAACAGTGGGGTGTGGGTTCTTGTCAAGAAGAGCCTTTGCCGAAACAAGGAAACCGGTGGTGCAGTAGCCGCACTGCATGGCGTCCCAGCGGCAATAGGCATCTATGAGCGGCTTCCACCTGGGATCTGCCGCAATGCCCTCGATGGTCTGAATGTTATGACCCTCACACTCAACCGCGAGCATCTGGCAGGAAAGAACGGCGCGTCCGTCCATTATTACGGTGCAGGAGCCGCAAACGCCCTTGTCGCACATGTGCTTGGCGCCCGTGAGACCGAGACGGAACTGAAGCGTGCGCTTGAGAGTCCAGTGCGGCTCGATGAGAACCTCGCAGTTTTTTCCGTTAAGCGTAAGAACAACGGTTGTCGGCGGTATTGCGCCGACGTGCTCGATGGAATAGTGCTGGCAGATATCGGAATAGCTGCCGAAGACCCTGCCGCAGAGCGGACAGCGAAATTCGGTAAGCGTAGTGGGGATAGAGCCTATCTTCTCCGAAACCTTTTCGGACGCGGTTTCAAGAGTGAAGGTCATATCCGTACCTTTTGGCTGAGTTGCCATTATGTTCCCTCCTTGAATGTGGAGGCGCGGAGCGTGGGGAGCGCCGCGGCCTCGCTGTGATATTTTCTGCTGATAATAATATATTAAGTTAAACGCGCGACTTTGTCAACGTTTGTTAACAGCAAATTTGGGTAAAAAACTGAAATAAAGTTGCCTGAAGGACAAAAAATGTGAGGAATTGCACATATTTGAGAGAAAAATGTTTCATTATAAAATTTTTGATATTTTTATTTGAAAGACACATTATACACAAATGAGAATATAAAATGTTTTGGCCAAAATACTTCATATGGAGCAGAATGGGAGATTAAGAATTATCCATGTTTGACAAAAACAAAAAATTCAGGAAAAGACACAAAAACGCTTGACAATGCAGTGCGTATCCGTTTATGATAAAAAGCAGGTATTAACAATACCATTAAAATCGTTTAGCAAAAATTAATTATATAAAATATTCCGAGGAGAGTGACAACATGAAAGATTTTGCAGGAAAATTCGCGTTTATCACCGGCGGCGCTTCGGGCGCAGGACTTGGCCAGGCAAAGGTTTTTGCAAAGGCCGGCATGAAGGTGGCCATTGCGGACGTTCGCCAGGATGCGCTTGACAGCGCCGTCGGCGAGATCCAGGCATATGCGGGCTGCGACGCGAAGGATATTCTCCCCCTCAAGGTAGACCTCACCAACCGCGAGGAGTATACCGCAGCTGCCGATAAGTTTGAAGAGATCTTCGGCGGACCTCCGCACCTTCTTATCCAGACGGCAGGCGTTAACTCCTTCGGCCCCGTCGAGGCTTCCACCTTTGACGATTTTGACTGGGTCATGGGCGTTTGCCTGAACCATGTCGTGAACGGACTGCTCATTTTTGTTCCGCGCATGATAAAGGCCTATGCGCACAAGACCGAGTTCCATGTTGCTACGACCTCTTCCATGGGCGCTTTCATGGCAGGCTCCGGCACCGGCCCCTATTCCGCCGCCAAGGCCGCCGTTAACAACCTCATGTATTCCTATGCCGACGCTCTGAAGAAGTATGGCTCCGGCGCGACCGTTCTCTGCCCCGGCAACATCAATTCCAATATCGGCAACGCTGAGAAGTACCGTCCCGAAAATCTCCGCCATACCGGCTACCATGTAAGCGAGGGCACCATGATGCACCTGCGCTCTGTCCATGCCACCGGCATCGACCCGGTTGAGCTGGCAGAGATACTCAAGGAAGCCATTGAGAGCAACCGTATCATAGCGCTTCCCAACCATGAACCAGACACATGGGCGGCTCAGCTGCGCGGTCTTGACGAGGTCATCGAGGAGTATACCCTTCCCGGCGACGTACGCGAGGCAAGAAATGCCGAGCGCATGAAGGCCATGATGGAGAAAATGAAGGAATCCGGCGATGGTCCCATGATGTGGGCTGTTCCCGAGGGCGGCGAGGCCTTTGGTCAGGCACGCAAGGATCTTGATTGGATCGAGTAAGTAATTACATAATATTGCGATATTTTGGGGCGCGGTCATTTTTGCCGCGCCCTGAGCTTTTGGAGAGTACAGAATGGCGGACGCCGCAGAGAAAGGAGAACTGCGGCGCCCGTCATTTTACAATATGTTATTGAAGTGAAAAACTCAGAACTCAAATTTATCCTTAAATTCGGCGTAAACCTCGGGAAGAATGGCGGCAAGATTGGTAAATTCCTTAATGTTGTGCATAAGCAGGGCCTTGACCGGCTGGAGCGGGAACTGAACTCCGTCGGGGATGAGCTTGACGGGTTTGCCGTTTACAACGCCGCTGCCCATCCAGAAGCGCGTCCGCAGCTCGCAGCCGCCATCTACCGGACGAATGAAGTGAACCATAATGGTGGGGGCGTACTCATCGCCGGAGCAGACGATCGTGCCGTCAAACTCAGCCAGCTTCTGTGGGTCAAAGCCGATGTCGACAGGGTTGCGGAAATGAATCTGAATTTTTTCGGGACCCATGCCGCAGTCCTCCTCAATATCGTGAATGGTATCCCAATAGCGCTCCTTCATGGAAAGAGAGGAATTGAGCGCCTTGTCAAGATTCTGAGTTTGGCAATAATAATGATCGTCATGATCCCAAATTTTGTAGCGCAGCGGTGCAACGCCGTGCCAGGCAAACCACCAGTCGAACATCTCGGGCGTAACGCCTGGCATTGGAGTCAGGTTGGCGAGGACGGCAGTGCCGTCCTGCAGCTGACAGTAACCCTTTTCCATGGGAAGATAGCCGGGGTCAAAGAGCCTGTTGAGCTCCTGCGCCGCGAGCGCCAGCGAAGGATCCACCGGAGCTTCGACCTCATCGTAGCGTGACTGCGCGGGTGCGACCATATCGCGTATAAAATATTTGTAAAGAGGGGATTTCATCTCCTCGGGTGTTACCGGAACCATAAAAAAGACCTCCTTTAATATCAGACTGTGGGAGCGGGCTGAATGGGCCATTTCTCAATGGGGACATCCTCTGTGGAAAGTGTCATTTCACCGTTTTTGTTCTGAATAATTATCCATTTGAGCCAGTTCTCGTTATCCATCTGCGGATAATCCTCGCGCAGGAACCAGCCGCGGGACTCCCTGCGCGCCATGGAGGCGGTGTAGTGCATCTCTGCGGAGAGAACCATGGCCTCGGCCTCATGGCAGGCGAGGAGGTCGTGCATATCCTCAGCTCTGAGCGTTTTCGCCAGCTCCTTAGCCTGCTTTACATACTCGAGAGCCTTTTCCATGCGGTCGAGCTTCATGTAAACGGACTGCTCCATGGGCGCCATTGCCTGCTGAACGAGGGCGATGACCTCTTTGGCTCTGTGGCCTTCGCTGCGCTCAAGCGGAGCGTAAACTGCTTTGAAGCAGTCTGCAACGGCCTCGGGGCAGAGCGCATGCTCGCCCTCGGGCATTTTGACGTCCTTCATGCCCTCTGCACAGACGACTGCTGCAAAAACGGCGTTAAGAATACCGGAGCCGCGGTTGCGCCCCGGAGGGGCGGGAACAGCACCGGGTGCGCCAGAGCCGCTGTAGCTGCAATCGCCGATGGCGTAAAGACCGGTGATGCTGGTCTGCATGTCGTGCTCTACACGTATGGGAGACTGCTCACCTACGAAAAGCGGGCAGACCTCAAGATCCTTGTCCACCTCGTTGGCACTCTCGGTATTCAGGTCACGGAATTTCTGACCGTAAGGGCGTTTCCAGATGGCAAGCTGATCGTCCGAGCCGTCCTGCGGACCAAAATCAAGATGAATGGGGCCGGTGCCGTTCTGCATATTCAGGTACCACTCGCGAATGGCGCTGCTGTTTATATCAGTTTCACGCATTTTGCAGAAATTCTTGGTAACGTGCTCGCCCTTTGCGTTATACATGAAGTTTTCTCCGAATACTACCTCATTATGGCTTTTTACCTTCATGAGCTGGGCAAAATTTCCAAACTCGGCATTGCGCATCTTTGCTCCTGCGCGGTAGGCCGCGGCAATGCCGTCTCCGCGCCCGCTGCTCCACATTGAGGCTATGCGATAGTTCTGGCTGCCGGTTGCGAGAACGACCTTTTTGGCTCTTATTGCGTAGAACGTGCCGTCAAGGATGCTGTATGCTGCGGCACCTCGAATTTCGCCGTTTTCAACAAACAGCTCCGCCATTGCGGTTTTGTCAAGAATGCGAACCCCGAGCTTTTCGGCGCGCCTGCGTATCTGGAGCGTTATGTCAAGATCAACGCAGATCATCGAAGTGAACGGACCCGTGGGAGCAACGTTGTAGCTTCCATCCTCGTTTTTGGGAACGTTCACGCCCCAGGAGGAGAGCCTGTCGAGCAGTGCGTGGTTCATCTCGACGTATTTGAGCATCATTTCCTGGTCGCCGAGGTAGCAGCCAATGGCATTAACATGGAATGCGAGAAAGTCCATGGGAGTAATGCGATCAAGCTGAAAATACTGCAGCACTCCGCCGCCCTTGTTGGCCTTGCCTCCATATCCGGCGGTCTGCTTTTCAACGATGAGTATATCTAGCTCGGGCGACTGCTCCTTGAGAGCTGCGGCGCAGCACAGACCTGCAATGCCGCCGCCGGCGATAAGAACGTCACAGCCAAGCTCCTGTCTTTTAATCTCCATTGTTCTGCCCCCTATCTGTATCGCTCAAAGGTCTGCATGAAATGCTCGCTTGCATAGTCGGGAATGACCTTGATGGCATCCTTCCTGCATACGCTTTGGCAGAAAAAGCAGTGTTCGCAGTCCTCTACGTATTTGAAAACAGGCTTATTTGAAGCCTCGTCCCATCGGATAACGTCAACGAAGCAGGCCTTGTAGCAAAGCTTGCATCCGACGCAGCGGCTGGGGTCAAACTCTATCCTGTGATTTGTGTTTATCATTACGCTGCACCTCCATAACAAAACAGTAACATTTCGGTCTTGATATTACAAATACAAATATGGTAAAATGATTATAAACAAAAAGTTATTGGGGCGGTGCGAAATGACACAGACTCAGGTGAAATGCTTTATGGCGGCTGCGCAGGAGGAGAATATGACCCGTGCGGCGAACAGATTGTACATATCTCAGCCGGCAATAAGCAAGAGCGTGGCGGCCATGGAGGAGGAGCTGGGATTTGAGCTGTTCATACGGGGGGAGAAAGGCCTTGCTCTTACATATGCCGGGCGCCAGCTTTATGAGTTTTTTGAGGAAACAGAGCGGAGATACTCCGAGGCTTTGACGAAAATAATGAGCGACCTGCACGGAAAAAAGGCGCGAATACGCCTTGGCTGTCCGGATACATGGAATCCAAACCTGTTTTATGCAGGGCTGGAGGATGAATTGGGCGAGAAATATCTGGCAGAGAACCTCAGCATAGAATGCTTTGCGCTTTCAGAGCTTGTAATACGCCTCAAAAGCGGAAGGCTGGACATGATCCTTACGCATGATCTGTATGACGTATCAGGCTTTGGCATAGCTGCCCGGAGCATAGCCGAGAGCCGCTGCGGTATACTTTATGCGAAAAAATATTTTCCGAATGTGTGCTGTCGGGAAGATTTCGGTGATGCGCCGTTTCTTGTCTACGATGTGAACATACAAAAGCGGATTACCGGACTTTTATATACGGGAGAAGGAAAAGAATCGAATATACGGCTGTGCAGCAACCAGGCCACGGCGATCTTCGAGCTTTCTCGCGGACAGGGAATAATGATATTTACGGACTGGGACGGGATCATCGATTCAAAGGCGTTCGGATTTCTGCCGATAGATGCAGTGATTCCCGTTAAGGCGCTGTATTTGGAGGATGGCGTTACGCCTGCTGTTTCGGAGCTTACAGACCGATTGAGACATATGTTTCTGAATGGTTGACAGCGCGGTCGGAGACATTTATACTTTTATATACTACTACGATATTACGGAATTGAGGATAAACGGCATGGATATTGAACAGGGCTTCAGCAGCAAATACGAAACGATGAACCGCGCACCTGAGCGGGCGATGCTCGTGGGCTTATATTCTGACGCGCTTGAGCCGGATGAACGTTCGGATGAGGTGACGATGGCGGAGCTGGAGGCTCTGCTGGAAACGGCGGGAGGAGTGGCCTGCGGTACGGCGATACAGGTGCGCCCAACGCCCGATCCGGGCAGCTTTATCGGCTCTGGCAAGGTGAAGGAGGTCAAAGCCGCCGTGGAGGCGAATGCCTGCGACCTCGTCGTGTTCGATAATGAGCTTTCGCCTTCGCAGATGCGTGTGCTTGCTGAGGAGCTGGGCGTTAAGGTGCTCGACCGCAGCGGACTGATACTGGATATTTTTGCGGGCCGGGCCAAAACGCGCGAGGGCCGACTTCAGGTGGAGCTTGCGCAGTATAAGTATCTGCTGCCGCGTCTTGTCGGAATGTGGTCGCACCTTGTGCGGCAGACGGCCTCGGGCGGCAGCCGCATAGGGACGCGCGGACCCGGCGAAACGCAGCTTGAAAGCGACAGACGGCATATCCGCCGCAAGATAAGCGCTTTGGAGGAGGAGCTGGCGGAGGTACGCCGTGTGCGGGCGACTCAGCGCCGCCTGCGGGAGAAAAATTCCGTAAGCACTGTGGCTCTCGTCGGCTATACGAACGCGGGAAAGTCTACGCTGCTCAATGCGCTCACGGATTCGGATATCCAGACAGGCGACCGCCTTTTCGATACGCTTGATACGACAACGCGCCGCCTGCGGCTGGATGATACACTCGAGGTGCTTCTTTCAGATACCGTCGGATTTATCAGAAAGCTGCCGCACCAGCTCATTGAGGCGTTCAAGGCAACGCTTGAGGAGCTGGAATATGCAGACCTCATCGTGCATGTCATTGACGTATCGAATCCGGAGTGGGAAAAGCAGGCGGACGTTGTGAACCGTCTCATAGCCGAGCTCGGCGCGGCTGAAACGCCAAGGATTGAGGTTTATAACAAGTGCGACAAGCCGGGCGCTGCCGAGATTTTCCCCAAAGACGGCGCGGTAAAGATATCCGCCGCCACCGGAGAGGGGCTTGACGGACTGAAAAAGCGTATGTTCGATATTCTCAGTGCGGGCATAAAAACAGTCGAGCTGCTGCTGCCGTATGATAAGGGCGCGCTGCTGGATACGATACACAGGGAGTGCAGGGTGCTCGAAACTGAGTACCGCGACAGCGGGGTTTTTGTTCGCGCCGTGTGTCCGGCAGAGCTTTATGGCAAGCTGCGGGAGTATGTGATATGAGCGGCTACCTTGTGCCGAAGGGCTTCGGCGAGGCGGAGTTTATTGAAAAGCGGAGCCGCTTCATCGGGCGCGTCTGGCGCGTTGAAAGCGAGGACGAGGCCATTGCGCATATAAAGGAAATGCGTGAAAAGCACTGGGACGCCACGCATAATGTTTATGCCTATATTATCCGCGATGGCGGCGCGATGCGCTATTCTGATGACGGCGAACCGGGCGGCACGTCCGGCATGCCGACGCTTACGGTTTTCAGAGCGGCGGAGATTTTTAACGTCTGCTGCGTTGTAACGCGCTATTTTGGCGGTATCCTTCTTGGAACGGGCGGCCTTGTGCGCGCGTATTCGCAGGCGGCGAAGCTGGCGCTTGAGGCAGCCGGGATAAGCCGCATGGACGTTTGGGACATTACCGCCGCTGCCTGCCCGTACAGCCTGTATGAGCGCGTGCGGCGCGAGCTTGAGGCGGCGGGGGCGATAGTGGAAAATGTGGACTATGGCGCTGATGTGACGATAGAGGCCGCGCTGCCGCATGGGGGCGACGAGGCGCTCAACGTAAGGCTTGCGGATATAAGCGCGGGCTCCGTGGAGCTGCTTGTGCTTGGAAGCGAGGAGCGGGCCATCGAGGTAAGGAAAGGGGAAAACGGATGAAAAAAATATCAAACTATGAGCTTCAGTGCGAGGACTGGCGGCAGCGGTTCCTGAAAATGGACGTTTCAGCGCTTATTAAAAAACTGCCCGAGCTGCGCATTGAGGGCGGCGACCTGGTCGTTTCGCATTATGCCCGCCGCTGCGGCGTTGAGCTTGAAACGGGGCTTATCCGCGATCTTGATGCTCCGGAGAAGCCGCTGAGCATATCGGAAAGACTGAATATTTATACGCTTTTTGAGTATTCAAAGCCGGAGGCGCGGCTGAGCGGGAGCTGGGTGCCGTTTTCCGAGCTGCGCGACGCCTCCGTTTTCACGGCGGCGTTTCGCAGGGGAAATATAGAACCCTTTGCTGCGGCGTTTTCGGGAAGGCCGGAGGCGCTCGTGCGCGGCTGTGAAAAATTGGGCGGCACGCGGCTTGCAATGTCCGACGTCGGCTATGAGCTTAAGGCGTTCGACTGCATTCCCGTGAGGTTCCTGTTCTGGGACGGGGACGATGAGTTCCCGGCGCAGGCAAACATACTTTTTGACAGCAGCGCGGTGGACTTCATACACGTTGAAAGCACGGTCACGATAGCGTCCGTCGGGGTGGCGAGAATAGCCGAGGAGGCCGGCTGCGATGTCGGCGGCGGGTTTGACATGATCTGACGGCGGGAGGAGAAAGCTATGAACATAACCGTTTATCTCGGGGCAAGCGAGGGAAATGACCCCGCGCTGAAGTGCGCAGTGCGAGAGCTTGGAAAATGGATAGGGCAGAGCGGGAACCGGCTTATTTACGGCGGCTCGAAAACCGGACTGATGGGCGAGCTTGCCATGAGTGCGATTGAGGCCGGAGGCGAGGCGACAGGCGTTGAGCCGCGTTTCTTTGTCGAGGAGGAGCTTCAGCTCGACGAGCTTACGGAGCTGATCGTAACGGAGAATATGGCTGAGCGTAAGGCGAAGATGATAGAGCTTGGCGATGCTTTTATCGCCTTTCCGGGAGGTACGGGGACGCTGGAGGAAATTTCCGAGGTAATGTCCATGGTCTCGCTGAAGCATCTGGCCGCGCCATGCATTATTTATAACCTCCACGGCTATTACGACAGCCTGAGGGTTCTTCTGAATCATATGATCGAAACGGGTCTCTCCTCACCGGAGCGGCAGCAGGGGATATTCTTTGCCTCCGACCTTGATGAGATACGCCGCATCCTGGCGGAACGCTGAGAATTTGGGTACACCATTTGGAGCACCCGACCCCGACCGGCAGACGTAACAGGCTCAATGTACATAACGAAATAGCGCAAACCAGCCCGGACAGTCAATGTCCGGGCTGGTTGCTGCAAGGGAG
This sequence comes from uncultured Oscillospiraceae bacterium, assembly GCA_934546725.1. Taxonomy (GTDB): domain Bacteria; phylum Bacillota; class Clostridia; order Oscillospirales; family Oscillospiraceae; genus RGIG6375. The sequence continues at coordinate 9,690 of CAKTED010000010.1, forward strand.
GATCATGGCCGCTTATTGTGCCACACTTTGTTGTAGTCACCTAAACGATAACACATAATGCTGTGATCTTATGCGCTGTTCCAGCAGCACCGGAGTTGGTTTAAGCGACATTAAAAGACCTGCTTATGGAATATGTTGTCGACTCGTTTCCGTTTTCAGCCACGATGAGCACATAATATGTGTAGGAACCTGCCGGGAGATTATTGAAGATCAGGTCATTGTTTATGGTCGACCGAATGTTGACTGACGCAGCGTTCGGCGTGTAAGTGCCCTTCTGCCCGCTCACTGTATTGCCGGAGGAGTTAAGGATAGAGCCGGTTATGCTGGTAATTTTTCCACAGTCCGTGGAGACAACACCACGAAGGCCGAAGTGACTGCCGCGCGTAAGTGTGCCGGAGGGCGAAACCTCACCGCTGATGGAAATGGTAGGCTTCTGATAAGTGATTTTGCAGCGGTCGCTGCTGATCCAGCTGCCGTCTGACAGCTGATACCAGGTGTTGCCATAGTGATTCTGCGTTGTTCCCACGATGGCCACCTTTGTGCCGTCAGAGAGAGTCGACTTATAATATGCAGAGTTGCCATAGGGTCGGCTCTGCACATATGCCTTTTCGACGATCGTTACAGAAAAGTCTGCCGCCGAGACCGTATAGGGGTAGGCCTCGCCGCATTTTTCACAGACGCCGAGAGAAGTGTAGCTGTGGTCGCACTCCTCGGGGGAACCGACTGTAAACTCGCGGGAGAATGTCTGCTGGACGGACTGCGTTCCATTCACTGCAACGGCTTTCACATAGTATGTGTAAGAACCGTTGGGAAGCTTGCCGAAGATCAGGTCGTTATTGATGGTCGTCCGAATGTTGACGGATGTCGTATTCGGGGTGTAGGTCCTGCTCTGTACCGTTTTGCCGGAGGAGTCAAGGATGGAGCCGGTCAGGCTGGTGATTTTACCGCAGTCCGTAGAGATGGTGCCGCGAAGACCGAAATTTTTGCCCGGTGACAGAGTGCCGGAGGGCGATACCTCGCCGGTGAGGGTAAGTGTGGGCTTCTTGTCAGCAGTTTTGCAGCGGTCGCTGCATATCCAGTTCCCGTCCGACAGCCGATACCAGGTGTTTCCGTAGTGGTTCTTTGCTGTTCCAACGACGGTCACAGCCGTACCGGCAGGGATGGTGGACACATAGTACGAAGAGTTGCCATAAGGCTCAGATTGCGCATACGCCTTGTCGACGGTAGTTGCAGCGAAATCCGCCTTGACCAGTGCATAAGGGTACGATTTGCCGCACTTATCGCAGATGCCGAGAGAATTATAGCTGTGGACGCACTGGGGAACGGCGCTGTTGAGACTCCTGTTAGCGTTTCTGAGCCAAATTCCACGATTACCATAGGCGTAAATAAAGTCTGCATAGGTGAAATATTTGAGGTCGATTTTTGCACCACCCTCGTCATTCAATGATCCGGTATAGCCGAGAACATAGAGACCGTCATCATTACATGAGATAAAAGTCATCGAGTGTGCTTTATCATACTTTGACCCATCTGGAGAAGTGTAATAAGTTCTTATATGTTCGCCAGCCTGTGCATTTTCTTTCAGAAATGCCTTCAATGCCTCAGGGTCTGTTTTCTGCTCATCAGAAAGCTCAATCCGATCCCGTTCGTTGTACCCCTCTTCGTCATAGATAACTTCACTTACAAATAAAGCGTATGCCTTACAGCCCGCTGCTCTCTCCTGAAGCGTTTTGGTATAAGTTCCGTCAGTGATATTCTTAAACACAGGGCCTCGTTTATTGGGGTAATTGAAATTTCCACCGCCAATGGCAGCAAATTTTGAATCAAACAGGAAGTGCGAAATGTAAGCTTTTGCCTGCGCAGAGGTGATATTTGTTTTATCAAAGTTCTGCTTATCAATGGCACTGAGCATCTCGGAAATACGGGCGTCATTTCTTTCACTTATTGTTTCTGACGCAAAAGCACTTGGCATCATGAAAGTTGTCAGTAAAGCGAACAGCAGCAATATGCCTAAAAATCGTTTCATCGTTTTCAATCTCTTTTTCCTCCTGTTATCGTATTACGATTATATTGGACACAAGAACGGCAATGTTTGAGCGTGTAATTACATCGCCCAATGTGTCTTCAACACCGCGGAGAAATCCGTAGTTATCAGCAACCGAGATATAGCCATTGGGATAGCCACCGGCGTCGATCGCCGCATCGTTATATCCGATCCCGGCCATCAGCATTTTGATGGCTTGCTCATAGGTGACCGTATCCGAGGGACCGAATTTTCCGTTGCCGTATCCGCTTATGATACCCTGTTCATAAGCCCATGCAATATAACCGTTTGCCCAGTGAGAGGTCGGCACATCCGTGAATACAGTGGTCGACATGCTCTGCGCATCTGTCTCCGCATCAAGCAGGCGACATACGACAGCCGCACACTGAGCACGGGTGATACCCTGGTCGGGGTTGAAATTGCCGTTTTCATCCCCTGTAAATATCCCCATCCCCTGGGTCAGTTCCGCCGCCCATGCGTAGTCCGCGTCATCTGACACGTCCGGAAATACGGAGCCCGCAGACGCAGTAGTTGCAAGCATTCCTATCGCCAGCGTAAGACAAAGAAAAATACCAAATACTCGTTTTTTCATAAATCCCTCACCTTTTTCATAATATGTACTTTTGTAAAACATGGTATATATTACTTTATTTACAATATACTACAAAACATATGCTATTTCAAGGCTTGAACCGAATATTTCCAGCAAAATTGCGATTTTTCAGTGCTATCAGCTGCCGGGCTTCGTCCTGATTACGGTTGCCCACACTCGCTGCGCTCTCCTGCAATTCAGAGGGAGCAGAGCGACCGGAGAATCCCCTGGATGGTTGATGCAGGGAAACGATAACGTACTGCCATGCGCCTCCGAGAGGGATTCAGAGGGGTACTGCGTACCCCTCTGAATGAAGGAGGTGGTGGGCTTCCGCGTCCACAGCGACGCGCCCCGGTTCGCGCTTGCCTTATGCACGTCATTCAGAGGGAGCGGAGCGACCGAAGAATCCCCTGGATGGTTTATATAGGGAAACGATAACGTACTGCCGTGCGCCTCCGTGTCCCCAAACTTTCCATAAATAAAACTTTTTAAGCAGAAAAGGCAGCCACGATTTTTCGTGACTGCCTTTTTGAACGAATTGCTGGTTATCTGAAAAGCTGCGCCGGATCAGTCGCGGAAGGCGGGGCGACCAGCATAGGTGGTGTGCAGCAGCTCGTGAGCCCTGTGAGAATTGGGCTCGCCGAGGTAATCCTTGTAAAGCTGCTGAACCTGGGTATTATTATGAGACTGGCGCAGTACGTTGCGCTCGTCCTCGGAGTAAAGGGCCGCGGCTCTCTTTTCCTTATAGGTATCGAGAATATCGGCGTCCTCGTTGGGCAGGAAGCAGGGGCGGACATAGGGCTGACCGCCGCCGTTGATGCAGCCGCCGGGGCAGCCCATGATCTCGATGAACTGATACTTGGACTTGCCAGCGCGGATATCGTCAAGCAGAACCTTCGCGTTCTTCATGCCGTGAGCAACGGCGACGTTGACAACGGTGCCGTTGATATCGATGGCGGCCTCCTTGATGCCGTCAAAGCCACGAACCTGCTCGAACTTGATGGCCTCGTGCTCCTTGCCGGTGAGAGCGTGGTAAGCGGTTCTGAGCGCCGCCTCCATAACGCCGCCGGTTACGCCGAAGATGACGCCTGCGCCGGAGGCCTCGCCGAGGAGATCCTGATCGAAGTCCTCATCGGGCAGCTCGCGGAAGAGAATACCGGCGCGCTTGATGAGGTCGCCGAGCTCGCGGGTGGTGAGAACGGCGTCAACGTCCTTCATGCCGTCGTGCTGAAGCTGAGGTCTTTCCTTCTCGAACTTCTTGGCGGTGCAGGGCATGATGGAGACGACGAAAATATCCCTGGGATCAATGCCGTTTTTCTCGGCATAGTAGCTCTTGATGATGGCGCCCTGCATCTCGTGGGGAGACTTGCAGGAGGAGAGGTGGTCGAGCAGATCGGCATAGTAGATCTCGGCATAGTTGATCCATCCGGGAGAGCAGGAGGTGATCATGGGAAGAACTCCGCCCTTCGTAATGCGGCCGAGAAGCTCGGTTGCCTCCTCCATGATGGTGAGGTCGGCGGCAAAGTCGGTATCATAGACCTTTGCAAAGCCGAGACGCTTGAGCGCGGCGACCATCTTGCCGGTTACGGGGGTGCCGATCTTCATGCCGAATTCCTCGCCGAGCGCGGCGCGGACGGCGGGAGCGGTCTGAACGATAACGTGCTTTCCGGCAGCCATGGCCTCGTCGACCTTGCTGATCTCGGACTTCTCCATGAGAGCGCCGGTGGGGCATACGCTTACGCACTGGCCGCACATGATGCAGGGGGAGTTCATGAAGGAACGGTTGCCCGCGGGAGCCACGATGGTGGCAAAGCCTCTGTTCTCATAGCCGAGTACGCCATTTCCGTGAGCGTTCTGGCATCTTGCGATGCAGCGGCCGCAGAGAATGCACTTGCTGGTATCGCGAACGATGGATGGGGAGAGGTTATCAAGAGTGGTGGGGGTCTTCTCTCCAATGAACATGTTCTCTCTCGCGCCGGTGAGCTTTGCGACATGCAGCAGCTCGCACTTGCCGTTCTTTTCACACTGCTGGCAGTTCATGGAGTGGTTGCTCAGAAGCAGCTCAACGGAGGTGCGGCGGGCGGCGGAGGCCTTCGGGGAGGAGATGGTGATCTCCATGCCCTCGTTCACGGGGTAAACGCAGGAGGCGACGAGGCCTCTGGCGCCGGTGGCCTCGACGAGACATACGCGGCAGGAGCCTCTGTTGCACTCGCCGTGATTGAATGCGCAGAGGGAGGGAATTTCGTAGCCGCAGCGTCTTGCGGCCTCAAGAATGGTCATTCCGTCCTCGACCTGGTAGGGACGGCCTTCTATTTTAATGTTGATCAAAGCCATTTTTCTTCCTCCTGACTTATTCCTTCACGATAGCGCCGAACTTGCAGGACGCTATGCATGAGCCGCACTTGATGCACTTGGTCTGGTCGATCTCAAACGGGGTCTCCTTGACCTTGCCGGTGATGGCGTTGACCGGGCACTGGCGGGAGCAGAGGCTGCACTTTCTGCACTTGTCAGGATCGATCTTGTACTGCATGAGGTTCTTGCAAACCTTTGCGGGGCACTTCTTGTCCTGAATGTGGGCGATGTACTCGTCTCTGAAGTGGGTAAGGGTGGAGATGATGGGGTTTGCAGCGGTCTGGCCAAGAGCGCAGAGCGCGTTGGACTTGCAGGCGCGGCCAATCTCCTCAAGCTCCTCAAGATCCTTCATGGTACCGGTGCCGTTGGTGATTCTGGTGAGGATCTCAAGCATGCGCTTCGTGCCGATACGGCAGGGGGAGCACTTGCCGCAGGATTCGTCGCAGATGAACTCCATATAGAACTTCGCGACATCGACCATGCAGTTGTCCTCGTCCATGACGATGGCGCCGCCGGAGCCCATCATGGAGCCCTTGGCTACGAGGTTATCAAAATCTATTGGCTCATCAAGATACTCAGCCGTGAGGCAGCCGCCGGAGGGGCCGCCGGTCTGGATGGCCTTGAACTTCTTGCCGTCGGGAATGCCGCCGCCGATGTCGAAAATGAGCTCTCTGAGCGTGGTGCCCATGGGAACCTCGACGAGGCCGACGTTGTTTACCTTGCCGCCGAGAGCAAAGACCTTGGTGCCCTTGGATTTCTCGGTGCCGTACTGGGTGAACTTCTCAAGACCCTCGCGGAGGATATAGGGAACGGTGG
>CAKTED010000011.1 GCA_934546725.1 uncultured Oscillospiraceae bacterium
GGCGGGAAAATGCTGCATTCGCTCCTTGCACTTCTTTTAGACGGCGACAGGGCGGATAAGGTTTCGGATATTTTGACGATTTTTACGGCGGCGGCGCTTATTTTGTGCGGCGGCGCGGCATTTATCGGCATCCGCTGCGGCGCGGCGCTGATTCTGGCGGGAGCCGCGCTGCTCATAAGGCAGCTGAAGGGCGGCCGGTAAAAAAGCGGCTATTGCAATAATTGCGGCGAGAGTATAAAATAGGTAAAGTACAGACCGATAAAACATAAACTTGAATGGAGATGCCCGATGGATCCGCGAATAGAAAGAATTCTGCAAAAGGTTCAGAAGCCGGCAAGATATACCGGCGGAGAATATGGTCAGATCATGAAAATCAGGGACGAGGTGGACGTCCGTTTTGCTCTGTGCTTCCCGGATACCTATGAAATAGGTATGTCAAACCTCGGAATGCGAATACTTTACGGCGTGCTGAATAATATGTCCGGAGTCTGGTGCGAGCGCGTTTTTGAGCCGTGGCGCGATATGTCGGATGAGCTGCGCGCGGCAGGCATACCTCTTTATGCGCTTGAAAGCGGCGATCCCGTGAAGGATTTTGATATAATCGGCTTTTCGGTGGGATACGAGATGTCATATCCCGGAATACTCGATATGCTTTCGCTTGCCGGTCTGCCGCTGCGCTCTGCCGACAGGACCGGGCTGAAGCCGCTTGTTTTCGCAGGCGGAACGTGCATGTATAATCCGGAGCCGATAGCGGATTTCATCGACCTTGCCGTTATCGGAGAGGGCGAGGAAGCGGATGCCGAGCTTACGGAGCTTTACCGCAAGGCGAGAGACGCGGGCTGGAGCAAGGCGGAGTTTCTGCGCGAGGCTGCGAAAATACAGGGCGTTTACGTGCCGTCGCTCTACGAATTTACTTATAACTCCGACGGTACCATAAGCGGCATAACGCCGAAGGACGGAGCGCCGGAGCAGGTAACGAAGCGCATTATCCAGAAGCTTGACGAATCATATTTCCCGACCCATACGATAGTTCCGAGCACCGGGATAGTGCATGACAGAACCGTGCTCGAGCTTTTTCGCGGCTGCATTCGTGGCTGCCGCTTCTGTCAGGCGGGGTACGTTTACAGGCCCGTCAGGCGAAAAAGCAGGGACACGCTCATCCGCCAGGCAACGGAGGCGCTGTCGAATTCCGGATATGAGGAGATAAGCCTTTCCTCGCTCAGCACGAGCGACTATAAGGAGCTTGACGGGCTTTGCGACGGACTGCTTGAATGGTGCGAGCCGAGGAAGGTGAGCCTGTCTCTGCCGTCGCTGAGGGCGGACAATTTCTCCATGGAGCTTATGAAAAAGGTCCAGAAGGTCCGCAAGAGCGGCCTTACCTTTGCGCCGGAGGCCGGTTCTCAGCGCATGCGCGACGTTATCAATAAAAATGTCACGGAGGAGGACATACTCAATTCCTGCCGCACCGCCTTCGAGGGCGGCTGGAGTTCCGTGAAGCTGTATTTCATGATGGGCCTGCCCACAGAGACGGACGAGGATATCACAGCGATATCCGACCTTGCCTTCAAGGTCCTGCAAACGTGGAAGCAGTACGCGAAAAATAAGAGCAGGGGAGTGCGCATAACGGTAAGCACATCCTGCTTTGTCCCGAAGCCCATGTCTCCCTTCCAGTGGGAGGCGCAGAACACCATGGAGGAGTTTCGGCGCAAGCAGCAGCTTCTGAAGGACAGCATGCGCTCAAAGGCGATAAGCTACAGCTGGCATGATTCGAGCGTGAGCTTTATTGAGGCCGTTCTTGCCCTCGGGGACAGACGGCTGTGTCCCGTCCTTGAGAGCGTTTTTGAAAAAAGCGGAGGACTTGCCGCCTGGGAGGAATATTTTTCCGAGGAGGACTGGAACGAGGCTTTTGCCGAAAACGGGATCGATCCCACGTTTTACGCAAACCGTGAAAAGGGGATGGATGAGATATTGCCGTGGAGCATCATAAGCGCGGGAGTCAGACCGGAGCATCTCAGGCGCGAGCGGGAGCTTTCCCGCGAGGCAAGGATAACGCCGGACTGCCGCCGCGGCTGCTCGAACTGCGGCGCAAGAGCTCTGAGCGCGGAGGGCAAGTGCGATGAATAAATGCAGAATAAAATTTGAAAAGACAGGACGCGCAAAGTATATTTCTCATCTTGACCTCATGCGCACCTTTCAGCATGCGTTCATACGCTCCGGCATAAGAATAAAGCATACAGAGGGCTTCAATCCGCATCCATACATATCGATAGCGCTTCCGCTCCAGCTTGGCTGCGAGAGCGTTTGCGAGCAGCTTGATATTCAGCTTGACGACGATATGCCGCTAGAGGAGATTCCCGAAAGGCTCAATCCGTGGCTCCCCGAGGGAGTTATGGCCGTGAGCGCCGCGGAGCCTGTGTGCAAGGTGGGGCAGCTGCGGTTTGTTCGCTGCCGCATCGAGCTTATATATGACGACGGCAGGGCTGACGAGCGGGCGGCGGCAGTTGAGAGCCTTTTTGCGCAGGGCAGCATTGTGATAAGCAAAAAGACGAAAAAGGGCATGGGTCAGCTTGATATTGCTCCGCACGTCAGGGACGTGAGCGTGAGTGTGCAGGATGCCGGTACACTGATATTTACCGCCGTACTTTCCGCTGTGGAGCCGACGGTGAATCCGTCAAATATCGTTGACGCGCTCTCTCAGCTTCGTCCCGAGCTTGCACCTGACTTCGCGCGATACAGGCGAACAGAGGTATACGACGAAAAAATGCAGATTTTCAGGTAAAAAATACTTGAAATTTCTTCAGAGCTGTGATAAAATCTTTCAGCGTGTGATATATGCGTCACACATAGTTGGACGGTCCTATGCCGCGATACGGTACGAACGTCTGTCCTGAAGGGAGGAAATTATAATGGATTTGGTTAAAGCGCTTTCCGAGCAGTATGTAAAGTCCGAGGTTCCCGAAGTGGAGGTCGGCGACACTGTCCGAGTGTCCATTAAGGTCAAGGAAGGCAACCGCGAGAGAATTCAGGCTTTCGATGGTACCGTTATCGCCAAAAAGCACGGCGGGATAAACGAGACCATAACGGTTCGCCGCGTTTCCTACAACGTTGGCTGTGAAAAGGTTTTCCCGATTCACTCCCCCAACATCGAGTCTATTACCACCATCAGACGTGGTAAGGTCAGACGTGCCAAGCTGTACTACATCAGAGACAGAATTGGCAAGAAGGCCAAGATCAAGGAAAAGATATAAGAAAAAGGGGCAGTTTTGCCCCTTTTCTTATTAACCGGCACTTTTATTGAACGGAGAGGAGCGGCAGCATGGCAGACGAAACCAATGAAAAGCTACCCGAACCCGAAGAGAAAAGCTCTTTTCGCCTTGAACTGTACGACTGGATGCAGTGCCTTGTTTCGGCGCTTGTTGTCTGCATCCTGATATTTGCATTTATCGGCAGAGTGATAAGCGTTGACGGCAACTCGATGAATCCGACCCTGCTCAACAGCGACAAGATCATAATATCAAACCTCTTTTACAGCCCGAAGCAGGGGGATATAGTTGTGCTGACGAAGAAGGCCTTCAGCAGCGAGCCGATAGTCAAGCGCGTTATAGCGACAGAGGGACAGACGGTGGACATAAACTTTGATACCGGAGAGGTCAGCGTGGACGGCGTTGTGCTTGATGAACCGTATATAAACGAAACGACGCACAGACAGCTTGACATGACCTTCCCCGTTACGGTCGACGAGGGCTGCATATTTGTCATGGGCGATAACCGCAACAGAAGCACCGACAGCCGCGATTCCACGATCGGATGCGTGGATACCCGCTGCGTGCTCGGCAGAGTGTACAATATTATTCTGCCCATATCGAGATTTGGTCTGGTAAAGTAATATGGACGATAACAGAATCAACGTACAGTGGTTTCCCGGTCATATGACCAAAGCAAAGCGCATGATGGCGGAGAGCGTAAAGCTGGTAGACGCGGTGTGCGAGATCATAGACGCCCGCATTCCGCTTTCGAGCCGTAATCCCGAGCTGGGCGACATCATCGGTTCAAAGCCGCGCCTTGTCATCATGAATCGCGTCGATCTTGCGGACCCCGAAATTACCAGGCAGTGGGTGAAGCATTTTAAGGACGGCGGGGTTTTCGTTATGGAGACGGACAGCCGGAGCGGTAAGGGCGTAAACGCTTTTTCAGGCGCCGTTCGGGCCCTTTTGAAGGATAAGCTTGAGGCCTACGCCGCAAAGGGTCAGGCGAACAGGCCGCTGCGCGCCATGATAGCCGGGATACCGAACGTGGGAAAATCCACATTTATAAATAAGGTCGCGGGGCGAAAGGCGGCCATCGCGTCAGACAGGCCGGGAGTTACCCGCGGCAAGCAGTGGATAAGCATAGATAAGGGCCTGGAGCTGATGGATACTCCGGGGCTCCTGTGGCCAAGGTTTGAAACGAAGGAAATGGGCGAGCACCTTGCTTTCACCGGCGCCGTGAAGGACGGCGTTGTTGATACCGAGGCACTGGCGGCAAACATGATGGTAACGCTCAGAGCGGATTATCCAGAGCTGCTCAAAGCAAGATATAAGCTCGAGCCGGAGCCGGAGCTGCAGGGCTGGGAGCTGCTGGAAAAGGCGGCAGGAAAGCGCGGCTTCCTCATTTCCGGCGGAGAGGTCGATACCGAACGGATGGCGGCAATACTGCTTGACGAATTTCGCGCGGGAAAGATAGGCCGCATAAGCCTTGAAAGGCCGGAAAAGCAGGCATGAAGGACGTAGAGAGAGAGCTCTTTGAGCAGTACGGCTCTGTTTGCGGAGTTGACGAAGCGGGAAGAGGCCCTCTGGCGGGACCGGTATTTGCCGCGGCGGTAATACTTCCTCAGGGGCTTGAAATAGCGGGTCTTGACGATTCCAAAAAGCTCAGCGCGAAAAAGCGCGAGGCCCTTTTTGATATCATCTGCGAGAAAGCCGTGAGCTTTGCGGTTGCGTCCGCCTCCGAGCGGGAGATAGATGAGATCAATATTCTGAACGCGACCTTTCTTGCAATGAACAGAGCCATAAGCGGTCTTTCGCAGAAGCCGGGGCTTGCGCTTATTGACGGAAACAGGTCAGGTGGTATAGAGCTTGAAAACCGGACCGTCGTAGGCGGGGACGGGATATATTCCTGCATCGCGGCGGCGAGCATTCTTGCAAAGGTAAGCAGGGACAGATATATGTGCCGGATGGCCGAAAAATATCCCGGTTACGCGTTTGAAAAGCATAAGGGCTACGGGACGAAGCTTCATTATGAAAAGCTCCGTGAGCTCGGCCCTTCGGAAATACACCGCAGAACATTTCTGAAAAAGCTGCATTAACGGTGACAGTATGAAAGCAAAGCTTGGCGGAGCCATGGGCGAGGCCTATACTGCGGAATATTTCCGCCGGAAAAAGTACGATATACTTGCAATGAACTATAAAACGCGCCTTGGCGAGCTTGACGTTATAGCGGCGAACCGCAAAAAGCTCGTTTTCATTGAAGTCAAGCTCAGAAAAAGCGGAAGCATGATAAGCGGGGCTGAGGCCGTTGGCCGGGCAAAGCAGAAAAGGCTGCGCGCCGCCGCCGAGCTCTGGATGGCTTCGCACGGAGAGTACACGAACCGCGAAACGAGCTTCACAGTTGCGGAAATATATCTTTCGCAGGACGGCGAAGTGAAAGAATTCAACCTTATTGAAAACGCGTTTTAGGAGGAGCCGATGATACCTCTTTTTGACGGTCACTGCGATACGCTTCTGATGCTTGAGCTTACAGAGTCGCCTGTCGGCGCTCTTTTGAAAAACGGCTTTCATGTTGCGCTGGAGCGATGTGAAAATTATTATCCGCAGGCGCAGTTTTTTGCAGTGTTCGGCGAGGAAAGCTTTTTTTCGGGCGGCAGCGTTTTCGAGCGGCTGAGCAGGCGGCTGTTTGCCGAAATTGAAGCAGATCAGGACAGAATTGCGTTCTGCACCTGCTCTGACGATGCGAAAAAAGCTCATGAAAACGGCAGGCTGGCCGCGTTCATGAGCGTGGAGGGAGCCGAGCTCATAGATTGCGAGCACGGTCTTGAAAATGCCTTCAAAACCGGTGTGCGCGCCGTAAACATCACCTGGAATCATGCAAACGGGCTTTCCGGCAGCTGTGTTGAGGAGCCTGAACATGGCCTTTCGGCTTCCGGTCGCGGCTTTGTAAAAAGCTGCGGCAGGCTTGGCGTTATCGTGGACGTTTCGCATCTTTCCGATGCCGGCTTTTGGGACGTTATCGATACGAGCGAAGGACCCGTAATAGCGAGCCATTCCAATTCCCGTACAATTTGCGCCCATCCGCGCAATCTGACTGATGAGCAGTTCAAAGCGATACGCGATACCGGCGGAACGGTGGGCCTTAACCTTTTTGCGGATTTTCTCAGCGACAGGTCTGAGGAGATAACGGTTGATACCTGCGTTCGGCACATCGAGCATTTTCTCGAGCTTGGCGGCGAAGGGACAGTCGCGCTTGGCGGAGACCTTGACGGCTGCGACAGGCTGCCGAAGGGCTTTGAGGGCATTCAGAGCTGGAACATACTTTATGATGCGCTTTGCGCACGCGGGTATTCCCGGGAGCTGCTTGGCGATATCTTTTATAATAACCTTATGAGAGTGGTGAAAAATGTATGCGATATATAAGCACAAGGGATAAAAATATTAACATATCTGCCTCGGAAGCGATAGCCACGGGGCTTTCACGCGACGGGGGACTTTTTACGCCCGAGTCAATGCCGTCGGTCAGTCTCGACGAAATAGCCGCAATGTGCGGGCAGAGCTATCAGAGCCGTGCGGTTAAGATAATGAAGCTGTTTCTCGACGAATATTCCGAGGAAGAGATAGCGGATTTTGCAAAAAAGGCATACGGCGATAATTTCGACAATGCCGATATTGCTCCGCTGAGAGAGCTTGACGGCAATACGGCCTTTCTCGAGCTCTGGCACGGACCCACCTGCGCGTTTAAGGATATGGCGCTTCAGATGCTTCCGCATCTGCTGACGGCTTCCCTGAAAAAGACTGGCGAAAAGCGCGAGGTCTGCATCCTTGTCGCCACGTCGGGCGATACGGGCAAGGCGGCGCTTGAGGGCTTCAGGGATGTTTCGGGCACGCGTATTCTTGTGTTTTATCCGGAGGACGGCGTTTCCGACGTTCAGAAGCTTCAGATGACGACGCAGGAAGGGGCCAACGTTGGCGTCTGCGCTGTAAAGGGAAACTTTGACGATGCTCAGAGCGGAGTCAAAAAAATATTCTCGGATGAGCGGCTGCGCGAGGAGCTGGACGGAAGGGGCTTCTTCCTTTCGTCGGCAAACTCCATCAACTGGGGCCGTCTGCTGCCGCAGGTCGTGTACTATTTTTCCGCCTATTGCGATATGGTGAACAGGAAGCTCATTTCCTGTGGAGACAGGGTGAATTTCTGCGTTCCCACGGGTAACTTCGGCAATATTCTTGCCGGGTACTATGCGATGAAGATGGGACTGCCTGTAAACAGGTTCATATGCGCGTCCAACGCGAATAATGTTCTTACGGACTTTATCCAAAGCGGTACCTATGATAAAAACAGACCGTTCCATACTACCGTTTCGCCCTCAATGGATATACTTATTTCCAGCAACCTTGAAAGACTGCTCTTCGACCTTTCAGGCATGGACGATAAGGCCGTGAAGAGCTGGATGGCGGAGCTTTCCGAAAGCGGCAGATACAGCGTGGGCGACGATGTCATGAAAAAGCTTGGCGATAAATTCTCGGCCGGCTTCTGCGATGACGGGCAGACGGAGCGTACCATAAGCGAGCTGTTCAGAGGAAAAAATTACCTTGTCGATACGCATACTGCCGTTGCTTATAAGGTCCTTGGCGAGTACAGGGAGAAAACGGGCGATAAAACGCCGTCCATAGTCGTATCGACGGCAAGCCCGTATAAATTCTGCGATGCCGTTATTGAAGCGCTTGGCGAGAAGACGGAAGCAACCGGGCTTGAGCTCATTGACAGGCTCAGCGAGCTCAGCAATACGGTCGCGCCCGCTCCTCTGGCGGCGCTCAGAAATAAGGAACGCCGCTTCTACGACAGCATCGAAAAGACCGAAATGCGCGATAAGGTACTCGGCTTTCTGAAATAAGAGGTGATCGGATGGCGCTTTACGCCATTGGTGATACGCATCTTTCGCTTGGAACGTCAAAGCCGATGGACGTTTTCGGCGGCAGATGGGAAAACTACGTTGAACAGCTCAGGGACGGCCTTTCCGTGCTTGAGGATGGCGACGTATGCGTAATATGCGGCGATATAAGCTGGGGCATGAGCATGGAGGAAGCAAAGCCGGATTTTGAGTTTCTTGATTCCTTTCCCGGCACGAAGATAGTGCTCAAGGGGAACCATGACTACTGGTGGAGCACGGCGAATAAGGCAAATGTTTTTTTTGAGCAGAACGGCATAAAGAGCATAAGGATACTTCATAATAATTTCCATCCCTTTGGAGATTTTGCTCTCTGCGGTACCAGAGGCTGGTTCTATGAGGAGGAAACTCATAACGGTGAACATGACAGAAAGATCATGAACCGTGAGCTTATGAGACTGGAGGCATCTCTGAAGGCGGCAGGGGAAAGAGAGAAGCTGGCTTTTCTTCACTATCCGCCGATATACAATACTTATGTATGCCGCGAAATACTCGAGCTTTTTAATAAATACAATGTTAAGAAATGCTTTTATGGCCATATTCACGGGGCTGGACAGCGTTTTGCCTTTGAGGGGTGGCGCGGCACCGTTGAGTACAGACTCGTCGCAGCGGATCACATTGATTTCAGACCAATAAAAATCTGCGATTAGAGCAAATATTTTGCAAAAAACAGTGGAAATGTTCACAATAATTTGTTATGATATCAAAGCACGTTCTAATAAACGGAATATCAGAAGTTCATAACGGCCCGGCCACGTTGCGCCGGCGCCGGTATAAATATGGGAGGACAACCAAAGATGGAAGTAAAAAACCTTGAAAAAAGAGAAAAAAGCGCCGTTGCAATTACTGTTACCGTAAGCCCCGAGGAGTTTGAAAAGGCTCTGATGGACGCTTATAAGAAGAACAAAAAGTCCATATATGTTCCCGGCTTCAGAAAGGGCAAGGCCCCGAGAATGATCATTGAGAAGATGTATGGCGAGGGCGTATTCTATGATGACGCCATCAACGAGCTTGCTCCTCAGGCATACTATTTTGCAATTAAGGACAAGGACCTGAAGGTTGTTGCAGCTCCCGCGCTGGAAAATGCAAACGTTACGGACGATAAGGCTCTTGAGCTCACCATCGCCGCCGTGCTTTATCCCGAGGTAAACCTTGGCCAGTATAAGGGTCTTGAGGCCGTTCGCAAGGAGGCCAAAGTCGAGGATTATGAGATCGACGCCGAGCTCGATACCCTCAGAAACAGAAACAGCAGCATAGAGACCGTTGAGCGCGAGGCCAAATTCGGCGATACCGTCGTGATCGATTACGAGGGCTTCTCCGACGGCGTTGCCTTCGATGGCGGCAAGGGCGAGAATTACAGCCTCGAGATCGGCTCCAACACCTTTATCCCCGGATTCGAGGTTCAGCTTATCGGCGCAAAGGCCGGAGACGAGGTAGACGTTAACGTTACCTTCCCGACCGAGTATCACGCTCCCGAGCTTGCAGGCAAGCCCGCGCTGTTCAAGGTAAAGGTCCATGAGGTAAAGGAAAAGATCCTTCCCGAGCTCGATGATGAGTTTGCAAAGGATGTTTCCGAGTTTGATACCCTTGAGGAGTACAAAAAGAGCATTTATGACAGACTTTATAAGAAAAAGGCTGACGAGTCGAGAGACGCGTTCCTTGATCTCCTCCTTGCTCAGGTCGAGGACGGCATGCAGGCAGATATCAACGACGCGATGATCGACGAGCGCGTTGACCGCGTTGTTGAGGACTATGCTCAGCGCGTGCAGGGTCAGGGCATCGGTTTTGACCAGTACCTTCAGATGTTCGGCATGACTCTTGACCAGTTCAAGGCTCAGAGCCGCCCCAACGCCGAAAAGCAGATAAAGAGCGAGCTTGCACTTACGAAGATCGCGGAGCTTGAGAACATCACCGTGACCGAAGAGGATAAGGATAAGGAATACGCCAAAATGGCGGATATGTATAAGGTAGACGTCGATTCCGTCAAGAACTTCTTTGACGTTGACGTTCTTACCGACAGCATCCTCATGACCAAGGCTGCCGACTTCCTCATTGAGAACTCCGTAGCGCTCCCTGAACCTGCCGAGGAGAAGAAGGAAGAGGAGGCAAAGCCTGAAGAGGAGAAGAAGGAAGCAAAGAAGACCGGCAGAAAGCCTGCCGCAAAGAAGGCAAAAAAGGAAGAAGAGTCCAAAGCTGAGGAAGAGAAGAAGGAAGCCGAGGCTCCTGCGGAATAATTTTCCTTAAAGGCGGCAACAATTAGCAGGTATACTTTAAAGCATCAAATCGAAAAGGAGGACTGACCTGTGAGCCTGGTTCCTTATGTAGTTGAACAGACGTCGAGAGGAGAGCGTTCCTATGACATCTTCTCAAGACTTTTGAATGACAGAATTATTTTCCTCTCCGAGGAAGTAAACGACGCTACCGCAAGCCTTGTGGTGGCGCAGCTGCTCTATCTGGAGGCGCAGGATCCCGATAAGGACATTCAGTTCTATATCAACAGCCCCGGCGGTTCCGTAACGGCCGGCATGGCAATATATGACACCATGCAGTATATTAAGGCGGACGTGTCCACCATCTGCGTGGGCATGGCCGCCAGCATGGGCGCCTTCCTGCTCTCTTCCGGCACGAAGGGCAAGCGCATTGCGCTGCCCAACGCCGAGATCATGATCCATCAGCCGTCCGGCGGCGCACAGGGTCAGGAAACGGATATCCAGATACAGGCTGCCCGCATTGCGCTCACGAAGAAAAAGCTTAACGGTATCCTTGCGGCAAACACCGGCAAGCCCATAGAAGTCATTGAGCGCGACTGTGAGCGCGACCACTTCCTTGATGCGGAAGAGGCCCGTGAATACGGCCTTATTGACAAGGTCATCTATAAGCGATAAATTTCCGGAGAGGCAAAGGTACTGAAAATATGCCCAGAAATGACGATAAAAGACCGGTCAGGTGTTCGTTTTGCGGAAAGTCGCAGGATGACGTCAAAAGAATAATCACCGGGAACAACGTGTTCATATGTGATGAATGCGTGCGCCTGTGCGTGAGCATACTTGACGATGATCTCGGAGCCGGGGTCGAGGAGAGAAGAGCCTCCGCTCCGGCGTCCGGACCCGATATCCATATCGATCTGCCGAAGCCGCAGGAGATAAAGGAGTTTCTCGACGAATATATCATCGGTCAGGAAAAAACAAAAATAGCGCTGAGCGTTGCGGTATATAACCACTATAAGCGCATTATCTACGGCGGCGCGAGCGATGTTGATCTGCAGAAGAGCAATATCCTCATGATAGGCCCGACGGGAAGCGGCAAGACCCTCTTCGCTCAGACTCTTGCCAGAATCCTCCAGGTGCCGTTTGCGATCGCGGACGCCACGACTCTTACCGAAGCCGGATATGTTGGCGACGATGTTGAAAACATTCTGCTCAGACTGCTTCAGGCCGCGGATTTTGACGTTGAGCTTGCCGAGCGCGGCATAATTTATATTGACGAGCTCGATAAGATATCCCGCAAGAGCGAAAACACCTCCATAACGAGAGACGTAAGCGGCGAGGGTGTGCAGCAGGCCCTGCTGAAGATTCTCGAGGGCACGGTGGCCAACGTTCCTCCGCAGGGCGGAAGAAAGCACCCGCATCAGGAATTTATAAAGATCGATACGACCAATATCCTCTTTATCTGCGGCGGAGCCTTTGCCGGACTTGAGAAGATAATTGAGCACCGGATGGATAAAAAGACCATAGGCTTTGGTGCTTGTTGGCCGTCTGCCTGTAATTACACCTCTTAATTCTCTCAGTCGGGACGATCTTGTAAAAATTCTCACGGAGCCCAGAAACGCTATCACAAAGCAGTATCAGACGATGCTCGGCTTTGATAACGTGGAGCTGGAGTTCACAAAAGAAGCGCTGGAAGCCATAGCGGATAAGGCGCTGGAAATGGAAATTGGAGCGCGAGGCCTGCGGAGCATAATGGAAGGAATCATGACGAACATTATGTATACCGTACCGTCTGACAGCAGCATCGAAAAGATCGTGATAAACGATGCCTGCGTCAGGGGTAAGGAGCAGCCGGAGCTCATACGCCGCGTAAGCGCAGCTGCTGAAAAAGCAGCGGAGTGATCCATACAGGATTAATATATTACGGCCTCCTGCGCGAAGTATCAGAGAATATCTCTGCTTCCGCGGAAGGCCGTATTTTATACACAGGGAGGGATAGATATGACAGAGGAAAGCTGCGTAACGGATATATTCCCAATGATAGCGCTCAGAGGCATCTCGGCCTTTCCAAACACCATTCTCAACTTTGACATAGAGCGGCCGAAGTCCATAGCGGCGCTGGACGCCGGGATGGAGAACGACAGAGAGATATTTCTGCTGGCTCAGCGCGATATTGAAATTGAAGATCCGGAGCCTTCGGACCTTTACGTTATAGGAACCATCTGCACCGTTCGCCAGGTCCTGCGGATCCCTGGCGGAGGAATACGCGTTCTCGTAGAAGGCGTAAGCCGCGCAAAGCTTGAAAGGATAGAGCAGACAGAGCCTTATTTCATAGCCACGGTTTCGGAGATCCCGGAGCTGGAGGCAACAACGAGCCGCGATAAGGTCGAGGCCCTCGTGCGGCATACCCGCGAGCTTGTAGCAAAATATGTGGAGCTTTCTCCACCGATGAACAATGATATCCTCATCAATATAAACGGCACTGGCAACGAGGGATATATCGCGGATTACCTTGCGCAGAATCTGTTCCTCAAGCACAGCGACAGGCAGAGCATCCTTGAAGAGCCGTGGGTCATAAAGCGGCTTGAAAAGCTCAATACCATACTTGAGGGCGAGATAGAGGTCCTTGCGGTCGAGGCGGATATTCGCGAGAAAACGCAGAACCGCATGCTCAGGGGTCAGCGCGAGCAGTTCCTTCGTGAGCAGCTGCGCACTATCCAGTATGAGCTTGGCGAGGAAGAGTTTGATCCGGGTTCCGAAATTGACGAATATCGGGAAAAGATCGAAGGCTGCGGAGCGCCTGACGAGGTTAAGGAAAAGTTCCGCAAGGAGCTTATGCGAATGATGAAGCAGGGGCCGAGCGCCCCGGATACCGCCGTTATCCGCAGCTATCTCGATACCTGCCTTGAGCTTCCGTGGGATAAAACCACGAAGGAACGCGTGAATATCGACGAAACGAGAAAAATTTTGGATGCCGATCATTACGGGCTGGAGAAGATCAAGGAGCGGATCATCGAATTCGTTGCCGTAAAGCAGATAGCGCCTGAGGCGAAGGGCGATATCCTCTGCCTTGTCGGCCCTCCGGGAACGGGTAAGACCTCCATCGGAATGAGCATTGCAAAAGCGCTTAACAGAAAGCTTGCGAGAGTGGCGCTTGGCGGAGTTCACGACGAGGCAGAAATACGCGGCCACCGAAAGACGTATGTCGGAGCCATGCCCGGAAGAATTATCAATGCGATAAGCCAGGCGGGCAGCAAAAATCCGCTGCTTCTGCTTGACGAGATAGACAAGCTTGGAAGCGACTATCGCGGGGA
Source organism: uncultured Oscillospiraceae bacterium (assembly GCA_934546725.1). Lineage (GTDB taxonomy): Bacteria > Bacillota > Clostridia > Oscillospirales > Oscillospiraceae > RGIG6375. The sequence goes on from CAKTED010000011.1 coordinate 13,716, forward strand.
TCCGTCCGCTGCGCTGCTTGAAGCGCTTGACTCCGAGCAGAATGCAAACTTCCGCGACCATTATCTCGAGGTGCCCTTCGACCTCTCTGATGTCCTGTTCATAACGACGGCCAATACGACCAGTACGATACCCCGTCCGCTGCTTGACCGCATGGAGGTAATTGAGCTTTCAAGCTATACCGACGAGGAGAAGCTCCATATCGCAAAGGAGCATCTTTTGCCCAAACAGCGCGCAAAGCACGGCCTGAAGGCAAGACAGCTCAGGATAAGCGACGATGCTCTGAGAGCGGTAATATCCGGCTATACGCGAGAGGCAGGAGTGCGCATTCTTGAGCGCAGGCTGGCAAAAATATGTCGCAGGGCCGCGCTGAAAATAGCGGACGGCGAGAAAAAGAGCGTGTCCGTCACGCCCTCACAGCTTGAGGAATACCTTGGTACGGTGCGGTACAAAAAGGAAACGCTTCGCAGCGATAATGGGCCGGGGCTTGTGCGGGGGCTTGCCTGGACGAGCGTGGGCGGTGAGGTTCTGGAC
>CAKTED010000012.1 GCA_934546725.1 uncultured Oscillospiraceae bacterium
CCGATAAAAAAGGTCATGCTCACGATGGGCCTGCCGATGATACTTTCAATGATGGTGCAGGCGTTTTACAACATTGTGGACAGCTACTTTGTGAGCATGATAAAGGGCGCCGACGCGGCGGTCAACATGGGTGAATACGCCGTGAACGCGCTCACGCTCGCCTTCCCCGTGCAGATGCTGATGATAGCCGTCGGCGTTGGCACCGGCGTCGGCGTGAATTCCCTCCTGTCCCGCTATCTCGGAGAGGGCAGCCGTGAAAAGGTGGGCAAGGTGGCCGGAAACGCACTGTTTATCGGCATCTGCACCTATGCGGTATTTCTGATTTTCGGGCTTTTCGGCGTGGACGCATACCTCAAAAGCCAGAGCTCGGACGCCATTATCCTGCAAATGGGCCGCGAGTACCTCAGCGTCTGCATGACGCTTTCCTTCGGCGCGATAATTTCAATGATCGTGGAAAAGCTCCTTCAGGGTACAGGGAAGACCATGCTGTCCACCGTCGCACAGCTTGTCGGCGCAGTACTGAATATCGTACTCGACCCGGTGCTCATCTTTGGCCTGTGCGGAATGCCCGAGATGGGCATTCGCGGCGCCGCCGTGGCAACGGTCATCGGTCAGATAGCCACAATGGCTCTCGGTCTCGTGTTCCATTACTGCCTGAACCGCGAGATAGACGGCAGTCTCAGATACATGAAGCCGGACGGAGCCGTCATTGCGGCGATATATAAGGTCGGCGCGCCCGCGATAGTGATGCAGGCGCTCATGTCCGTTATGGCCTACGGCGTCAATATAATCTTCGGCCTTGTCTCAACGGCGGCCGTGACGGCCTTCGGCATATATTACAAGATACAGCAGTTTGTATTCTTCGCCGCCTTCGGTCTGAACAACGCCATGATCCCGATCATCGCGTTCAATTACGGTATGGGCAGCCGCAAGCGCGTTAACGAGGGCATACGCTATGGGATCGGCTACACCGCTGCGCTCATGCTGCTCGGCACACTGATCCTTCAACTTTTCGCAAAGCCCGTCTGCGGAATTTTTTCGCTCTCGGGTGAAACGCAGGCGCTGTGCATCTGGGCTATCAGGGTCGTAACAGTCGGCTACGTTTTTGCGGGAGTGAACATCGCATACCAGGGCATCTTTCAGGCTCTCGGCTGCGGCGTGCGCTCGCTCATTGTATCGCTCGTGCGCCTCATTGTCGTAACTCTGCCGCTGGCGTGGCTGTTCACGGCGTTTGATTCTGCCGAAAGGCTCATTTGGCTCGCTTTCCCCATAGCCGAGGCCGCCGCGCTCGTTGTGGCGCTGCTGCTCATGCGTTCCGTCGCCCGCACGAGGATAAACCCACTGGCAGAATAACGTAATCGGTGTCGTTACCACGGCAATACCAACCGTATGATTCTTCGCCTGCTGACGCAGGCTCTGAATGACGTGCAAAAAAGCGGCAGGTGGCTTTGGCCTCCCGCCGCTTTTTTCATCACAAACCCTTTACAGATCAAACGCCGTTTTTTCCGGTATCTTATTTCCGCAGCCCGGACACTCGGCGTCAGCCACGGTTTTGCCGTCCTTCAGGAAGATCTCCACCGTTTCGCCGCATTTTGGGCAGCTTATTTCGCGAAGCACCGGCGTTTTTTTGCCCTCCTGGCAACCATCAAGTATGGCCATTTCACATTTCTCCTTTCAGCGTTTTTTTCTGATGCAGAGCGGCTTATCCAGCAGCTCGGAAAGAATAACGGCGCGCTTCCAGTCCGTACTCTTCCTCTGCGAGTCCGGCGGCTTAACAGTTACCGGCTTCTTTTCATACCGCATTTTAAGCTCAGCCAGCTCTGCCTCGCGCCGGGCAAGCCGCTCCTTAAGCTCCTCGTATTCCCTGTGCTCCGGATGCGGGTCGTAGCCCTCCTCACCCTCGTCGGGCGCGTCATAAGCGTCTGCCTCCGCCGCCTCGGGCTCCGGCTGCGCCATATGCTCGAACCACCCCTCGGGAAAATCCACTCGAAGAGGAAAAATTCCCTGCGGCTTCATCACTGCTTACCCTCGTCCCGAGCGATGGCCTTGCGCATATCGGTATCCGAAATGAGGTTCTGCATATTATAATAGTCCATCACGCCCAGCTTGCCGCTTCGCAGCGCCTCCGCCATGGCGCGGGGAACGTCTGCCTCGGCCTCAACGACCTTCGCGCGCATCTCCTGCACGGCGGCCTTCATCTCCTGCTCGTGGGCCACGGCCATGGCACGGCGCTCCTCGGCCTTTGCCTGAGCTATGCGCTTATCGGCCTCGGCCTGGTCCGTCTGAAGCTGCGCGCCGACGTTTCTGCCAACGTCAATATCCGCGATATCGATTGAAAGTATCTCAAACGCCGTTCCGGCCTCAAGTCCCTTGCTGAGAACGGTTCTTGATATCCTGTCAGGATTCTCGAGGACCTCCTTGTGGCTCTCCGCACTGCCGATGGTCGTAACGATGCCCTCGCCGACGCGGGCAATGATCGTCTGCTCGCCCGCGCCGCCGACGAGGCGGCCTATATTCGCGCGGACAGTCACCTTCGCCTTGGCGCGCAGCTCAATGCCGTTTTTCGCTATCGCGGCCACGACGGGCGTTTCGATCACCTTGGGGTTGACGCTCATCTGCACGGCCTCGAGCACGTCGCGCCCGGCAAGATCTATTGCCGCCGCGCGCTCAAAGCCGAGCGCGATATCCGCTCTCTGCGCGGCAATGAGCGAATTTACCACTCTGTCAACATTGCCGCCCGCGAGATAATGCGCCTCAAGCTTGTTTATGGGTATATCCAGGCCAGCCTTGGCGGCCTTTATCATCGCGTTCACTATTCGCGCGGGCACAACGCGGCGCAGGCGCATACCAACAAGCGTCCAGACGCTTATTTTAACGTTCGCCGCCAGCGCGCTTATCCAGAGCGTAACGGGGATAAAGTGAAAAAACAGTACGAGCAGCACTATGACAAGTGCCGCTATGATAGCCGTAATATAAAGCTCCATATTTCTCTCCTGACCTATTTTTCGCCGATCTGATCCTTTTTATTTATTTCTTTTACAACTATTCTGTTGCCGCCGGTCTCGATGACCTCAATGTCGCTGCCGGGGTCGATAAAATCGCCCTGGGAGACAACGTCCACTCGCTCGCCGTCTATCTCCGCCGTTCCGGCCGGGCGCAGCTCGCTTATGGCCTTCCCGCGCTTTCCGAGATATTTTTCAAGCTCCGCGCCCCCGGTATAGCCCGAGGCCTTATCCGCGGCATCCTTCAGCATGAGTGTTCGCGGCAGCTTGCCCTTTGAAACAAGCGTTATGGATATCACCGCCAGAATGAGCACCGTAAGCGCAACGACGCCCGTCATTATGATACCCTCGCGCAGGCTTCTGGCGCTTACGAAAATATCCGCCGCGAGGCACGCGAGCCCCAAAACGCCCGCCACGCCGAAGCCCGGATGGCACATTTCAATAACGAGGAGTATAACGCCCACGCAGAAGAGGACTATCGAAAGCGCGGACAGATCCCGAAAAAGCTCCAGTATTCCCATTTTTCGCCTCCCGCTCATGCCGCTTTTTTAAAAGAGGCGGGATTTGCCCAAGTTAAATCCCGCCTCAGTTAATATTCGTTCAATCGTTGTGCTCGTGGTGATGATGTTCATGCTCATGGTCATGATCGTGACAACCGCACTCGCAGTCGTCGTCATGCTCATGGTGGTGATGGTGGTGCTCATGATCGTGGTCATGATCGTGACAACCGCACTCGCAGTCATCGTCATGCTCGCAGCAGAGCTCGGCATTTTCGTCAAACTGGCCTATGACCTCTTTTACGAACTCCTCAACGCGCTCCTCCACCTCGTGCAGGTCTATGCCGAAAACGATGTTTGCCGTTCCGACCTTAACCGTGCAGGGCGGCTCAGGGCGCTCCTCATTGCCCTTTACCTGAACGTCCTCGCCCACTGTGGAGATCATGACGGCCTTATCCTCGCCCCAGGTCACAAAGCCCTTGACGTGGCCAATGAAAACGTTATTTCGCTCCGCCCAGCGGTTCGTTTCCTCCATTCCCGCGACCATGCAGGCTATGAGCTTTTCCGCGTCTCCAGGCTTTTTGAGCTCAAGGTCAAAATTTGCCGAGACGACGCGCGCCTCGTCGTGCAGTCTTGCATTTACGTCAACATGTATCATTGGAAAAACCTCCTCAGCCCGTGATCGGCTTCCAGATCGCGGGGTCTATCGGCTTGTTGCCAACCGTGAAGCTTATGACCGCCTTATCGTTAAATGCGCGGATATCGTCGGCTATGCTCTTCGCCGTGGCCTCGTCAACGAGGTCTGTTTTATTGACGAGAGCAAGGTCCGCGCACTCTATCTGGCCCTCAAGCAGCTGGGACATATAGCTTTTCAGGCGCTTCCAGCGCGACGCGTCCGCCAGTGACAGTATGAAGACCGGTATGCCGAAGCAGCGCTCGACGGACTCCCTTATCTGTTTGGGATACGCAACGCCCGTGGCCTCAACTATTATCCACTCGGGGTTCATCGTATCGCGGATAACGCTGATATCATTGAGCAGGTCGCCGCCAGAGGTGCAGCAGGCGCAGCCGGCAAAGAGGTCCTTCACGGCAAGGCCCTGCGCGCGCAGGATCTTGTCATCCACTCCGACCTCGCCGATCTCGTTTTCGATTATCATGACCTTCGTTCCGTCTCCAGGCACTGTATCCGCCAGGTGCTTTGCAAGCTGAAGGAGCACGCTGGTTTTTCCGGAGCCGAGAAAGCCGCTGAGAAGCAGAATTTTCATTGGTTTACCCTCCAGGAATATGGGCGGCGCAGAGATCCGCCCTTTTTATACCTTCATTATATCACCGGCGGCGGCAAAGTCAATTGTCCCGCAGGTCAATTTTCCTCCATCCCATCCGCGCTTCTGCGGCGTATATAGCGCCTTCGCTCCCTGTGGCGGTTGAGCACCACGTTGAACGCGTTGCCCATGATGAGGATATTGCCGCAGATAAAAAGCCAGATCATCAGAATTATCATGGACGCCAGCGAGCCGTAGATAAGCGGATATTTGGCCGAAAGACCGATCGTCCACGAAAAAAACATGCTCGAGCAGACCATGATAAGGGACGCCGCAAGGGCCCCGACTATGCGCTGCCTGTGCGGCCTTTCCTTCGGCGCCGAGATCTTGTAGATGCCGTAAACAATGACCAGCAGCAGAAGGAACAGCACAACGAAGCGCAAGCGGCTCCACAGGCGGGAAAAAATATTTTTCCCCGTGTAGTTCGTTATGAACGTTATGAACCAGTCGCCGGTTATTATCACGATGCAGGACATATATATCGACACAAGGAAGCCGATGGAAAAAATGATGCTGAACACCGTTTTCCAGAAACCGATAAAGCGGTGCTCATCCTGTATCTCCGCCATAACGGTGAGTATTGCGCGAAAGCCCGCCGAAGCCGATGTAACAAGGATGGTCAGCGCCATTATCAGCATCGTCGCGGAAAAATTGGAGGAAATATACCCCACATAGTCCATTATGCTCGTATAGGCCGCAGCGGGTATTATCCCCTGGAGGTTCACGAGCAGGTCGGCCTCGCTCAGGTTCATTTTGCCGAGCATCGCGTTCACGCAGATGAGCAGCGGAAAGATCGACAGCGTCAGATAATATGCCAGCTGCGCGGCCGCGCGGCCGATTTTTTTATCAAAGTAAATTCCTATAAGCTCGCGGATAACGCTCATTGATCGTTCGCTCCGTTCACAAAAGCCTCCTGTTCAGCGGTCCGGCAGATACCTTCTCCCTGCCGTCATATCTCAGTGCCAGCAGCACGGCAAGGCCCACGCACAGCGCCGTCACGGCGTAGCGCACTATCTCGCAGGCGATATAGTTCCGCGTAGCGCCGCACTGATAAAGCGCCACGGGCAGCTCCGCGCCGAAGCGGAACACCAGGCCGAGCGCGGCCAGCACGATGCGGCTTTTCCCGCTTTCATGCACCGCATACCACATTATGCGGCAGATGGCAACGAATATGACAAAGATGCAGATATAGTCCACCGCGCTGAAGTAATATTCATATGCCGGAGACTGTGAAAGCTCCGTAAGCTGCTCCCTCAGGCGCTCCACGGCGTCCCCCTCCACCGATTCGAGCACGGCATCAAGCCCTTTGCTGTTAACGGTATAGGCCTCGGCCATGCGGTAAAAGGAGTTTGCGCCGCCGATAACAAGCATATTTATCAGCGGATAGCCCAACGCATAGGATATCGGCGTGCTGATATCGTCAAAGCGCCTGCGCAACAGGAGCATCGCCGCCAGCGCGCCTCCGCCCTCCGCCACGGCAACGCACACGCTGCGAATGAGCGCGTACCGCGCCGGCGCCTCGGCCGCCCGATCCGTCGGCGCAAGGCTTCCGAGCAGGAAGCCGGAGATAAGGTAGCCGAAGACGAGGAAGCCGACTATTCCAAGCGCCGTCGTGAGAAGGTTTATCTTCTTTTTCATCGTATAGAAGATAAGGTAAAACACGGGCATCATCAGGCACGCGATAACGATGCAGAAAAGCCCTCCGATAAGATTATTTGAAAAAACAAGCTCTGTATCCAATAAAAAGTACCCCTTAAAGCAAACGGGCGGCCAAATTTGCCGCCCGCCTTTATTCGATTTGGTGATTATTTCGAGCTGAAGAACTTCGTGATGAAGTCGTCGAGGTCGGAATCGTCCCTTGCTGTCTCCTTCTCGACTTTGGGCTCCTCAACGGGCTCGGCAGGCTTCTTCGCGGCTTCCTTCTTCTCGCCGGGACGAACGCCGTCGTCAAAGCCGGTGGCGATAACGATAACGCGGATCTCATCGTCCATACTGTCGTCAAACGACGCGCCGAAGATGATGTTTGCCTCGGGATGCGCAGCCTCCTGAACAAGGCCCGCAGCGACCTCGACCTCGTCCAGCCCCATATCCATGGAGCCGACGATGCTTACAAGAACGCCTCTTGCGCCGTCGATGGAGGTCTCCATCAGCGGGCTGGAAACGGCGGCTCTCGCAGCCTCCTCCGCCTTGTTCTTTCCAGAAGCGCGGCCGACACCCATGTGCGCGTAGCCCGCGTTTTTCATGATGGTGCTCACGTCGGCAAAGTCAAGGTTAATGAAGCCGGTGTTCTTGATAAGGTCGGAGATACTCGTAACGGCCTGATGCAGGACCTCGTCGGCTATCTCGAACGCGTTGAACATCGTCACCTTCTGGTCGGTGGCATATTTCAGTCTGTCATTGGGGATGACGAGCAGGGAGTCCACTCTGCCGAGCAGCTCCTTTATGCCTGCCTCCGCCTGGACCATACGTCTCTTGCCCTCGAAGCTGAAGGGCTTCGTAACAACGCCGACTGTGAGTATCCCCGCCTCCTTGGCGATATCCGCCACTACGGGAGCCGCGCCGGTGCCGGTGCCGCCGCCCATGCCTGCGGTGATGAACACCATGTCGGTATCCTCAAACGCCTTGACGATATTGTTGCGGTTCTCCTCGGCGGACTTCTTGCCAACCTCGGGGTTGGAGCCTGCGCCCTGACCGTGAGTAAGCTTCTCGCCTATCTGTATCTTCTGCTCCGCCTTTGAAACGGCAAGCACCTGCTTGTCCGTATTTACAGCAATAAACTCAACGCCCTGAGTGTTGGATTCCACCATTCTGTTGACGACGTTGTTTCCCGCGCCGCCTACACCGACCACTTTAATGTTTACAACATTGTCCGGACCGGTTTCCATAGAAAACGACATACTTGCACCCTCCTGTATTCTTAGCCAGAGGCCGAGGCCTTCTTCGCTTTATCTTAACGGTATGTACCGCGTTATTTTATCAGCAGATACGTCTGCCATTATAGTTTTATTAATTGTATCCTTTTTTTCAGGGCCGGTCAATAGAAAAAACTGCGTTTTTGCAAAAAAATACAGACGGGTTTTCACATTTTTCCGTATTTACCGCTATTTTTGCGGTTCGGATTATTTGTTGTTGAGCATATCAAGCAGCGTGCGCCAGGTATCGTCGTCCTCTTCCGGCTTTGCCTCTTCCTCCTGCGCGGGAGCGGGCTGCTCAGCGGCCGCCCTGGCCGTCTGCTTCTTCTCCGCCTCCGTGGGGAAATCGGTCGTGATAACGATAACGCGCATGGCATCAACAAGGTTTTCGTCAAAGTCCACGCCGAAGATGATATTCGCCTCCGGATCCGCCGCGGCCTGCACCTTGCCGACTATTTTCTCAACGTCCTCCATGCTTATGTCCACGGAGCCAGTAACGTTTATGATAACTCTGCGCGCGCCGTCCACGGAGGTACCCATGAGCTTGCTGTATATCGCGTCCTTCGCGGCCTCCTCGACCTTGTTCTTGCCGCTGGCCTCGCCTATGCCGAGGTGGGCCACGCCCGAATCGCGCATGATGGTCTTGAGGTCGGCAAAGTCAAGGTTTATGAAGCCCGTGTTGCGCAGCAGCCCGGCAATGCCGGTCACAGCCTGGTGCAGCACGCTGTCCGCTATCTCAAAGGCGTTTGCAAAGGTGATCTTCTGCTCCGTGACCTCTCTGAGCTTGTCGTTTGGGATGATGAAGAGCGTATCCACCTTCTCGAGCAGCTCCTTGATGCCCTCCTGCGCGCGGCGCATCTTGGCCGCGCCTTCAAACTTGAAGGGCGTGGTAACAACGCCTATCGTGAGCGCGCCGGACTCTTTGGATATCTCGGAAACGACCGGGGCCGCGCCGGTACCCGTGCCGCCGCCCATGCCCGCCGTGACGAAAACCGCGTCGGCATCCTCAAAGAGCTTCGCGATATTGTTTCTGTCCTCCTCGGCGGCCATTTTGCCCACTCTCGGGTCGGAGCCCGCGCCCTGGCCGTTCGTGAGCTTCTCGCCTATCTGGAGCTTATGCTCCGCGCCGGAGGCCAGCAGCGTGGGCCTGTCCGTATTGATGTTTATGAACTCTATTCCCTCAACACCGGCCGCGACCATACGGCTCACGACGTTATTTCCGCCGCCGCCCACGCCGGCTACCTTGATTTTCACAACGCTTGAAGTATTTTCCTTACTCGGCATATCTTTTCCCCCATCAGTATTATTTTTTCAGGATTCAGGTATGTAGTGTCCCTCGCCGACGGTCGCAAGATTTATCGTTCCGCGATCGTTTTCCGACAGGTCGGCCAGTATGCTGCCCAGCATTTTGAACTTTTTATCAAGCTCTTCGTTCCTGCCCAGCTCCACAACGAGGGAGCCTCTGTATATGAACTTGACGGACGCGATATTGGAAACGTCTATCCATTGGACCTTGCCGTAAATATCCGCCTCCATCAGCTGCTCCATAACGTCCGCCAGGTATTGCAGCTTCGGCGCATCGGCCTCGCCGAGCGAAAGCTGCTCGCCCACGCGCGGGGCAAGCGGCTGCGCGCCGATGATCTGTATATACCCGGCAGCGCTTGCCGCGTCGCCCGTCGAAAGGATCTCGCACTTTCTGTTTATTATATAATATGTATCGCCCTGCATGATGTAGGCCAGGAGCGTGCTTTCCTGCACGTCAAGCTCGATGGTGCCGGGGAATTTGCGCCGAACCTTAACGGAGTCGACAAAATTCCGGCTTTCGAGGATGGCGCTTTCCACGGCCCGCCCGTTTACAAGGAAGAGGTTGCTTCCCGTTTTTATCCCGGACGAGGCTATTATCTCTTCTTCAGAGTATATCACATTTCCCGTGACCTGTATATTGGAAATTTTGAAAAATGAACCTATTCCTACCGCTATCGCCGCCGCTGCCGCGAGGTAAACGACGGCTCTGAAAACGCCGCGTTTCTTTCTCCGCCTATTTCTTCCGTTTGCCAGCTCCGTCCGCCTCTTTTCTTTCAATATCCGCGCCAAGCTGCGCGAATGTCAGCTCCGGCACATCATAGCCCCGGTTTATGTACTCCACGCCGCCTATCCGGCTCGCCCCGTCCGCGCTCAGCGCCGCTATCATAAGCGCCGCGCCGCCGCGAAGATCGCCCGCCTCCACCTGCGCGCCGCGAAGGCGCCGCACGCCGGTAACGGCGGCGGTTCTGCCGGAGGTTATTATATCTCCGCCCATTCGCCGCAGCTCGGCGGCGTGGGCAAAGCGGCTTTCAAATATGTTTTCCACGAAAACCGACGTTCCCTCGGCCTTCAGGCTCGCGGCCATCAGCAGCGGCTGCGCATCCGTCGGGAAGCCGGGATATACGTCCGTCTCCACCGGTCTTGCCGCATGCAGTCCGCCGCAGCTCAGGCGCACGCTGTCCGTCCCCGGCTCGATGCGGCAGCCCATCTCATGAAGGGCGTCCAGCACTGCCGTCATATGCTCCGGTCGACAGCGGCCAAGCTCAACGCTTCCGCCGCAGGCCGCCGCCGCGGCAAGGATCGTCGCGCCCGCGATCCTGTCCGGCATTACGCGGTACCGCACGCCGTGCAGCCCGCTTACGCCGTGAATTTTTATAATGTTGCTTCCCGCTCCGGCGATATCTGCGCCCATCGCGTTCAGAAATGCCGCGAGCTCCGCTATCTCCGGCTCACGTGCGGCATTCGTTATCACCGTTTCGCCGTCCGCCGTGGCCGCCGCGATCATCGTATTTTCCGTCGCGCCCACGCTTACGGACTTGAAATTTACCGCCGCACCGCGAAGTCGCTTCGCCCGGCAGCTTATTTTTCCGCCGTCCGTAACTATCTCCGCGCCGAGCCTTTCCAGCGCGGCAAGGTGCATGTCTATCGGTCTCGGCCCCAGCCTGCACCCGCCGGGGAGATAAATTTCTGCCTCGCCGCAGCGCGCAAGAACCGCGCCGAGAAATATCACCGAAGAGCGCATTTCCCGCATGAGACCGTCCGGAATATCCGTCCTTTTCACGCTTTCGGCGTCCACGGTCACCACTCCGCCCGCCGCCGCGGCCTTGCAGCCGAGATGGCGAAGTATTCTTATCGCCGCGCCGACATCGGAAATATCGGGGCAGTTTTCAAGCTCGCAGCCGTCGCGGCAGAGCACGGATGCCGCCAGAAGCGGCAGAACGCTGTTTTTTGATCCCTGCACCGGCACGCTGCCGTGCAGCGGATTTCCTCCGCGTATTTCAAAATATTCCATACAAACCTCCGGCAACATGGCTTTTATACGCCATCCTATGCCGAAGGCCGTGAAACGGCTACTTCTTCACAAGCGACAGGACCGTCTGGACGATGTTTTCCACCGCGTCCGGTCTGCCCATTTCAAGCATCGCGCGGGACATTTTCGCAAGCCGTTCGGGATCGTTCGCCGTATCCCGCAGCACCTCGTATATACGTCCGGCGGAGCACTCTGCCTCCGTTATGAGCACCGCGCCGCCGCGCTTTTCCAGCACGCGCGCGTTTTTTTCCTGGTGGTTGTTCGTAACGTTCTTCGACGGGATCTGCACCGTCGGCGTTCCCGTTGCGGTAAGCTCCGCTATCGTGGACGCGCCCGAGCGGCACATTACGATATCCGCCGCAGCCATCATGACGGGCATATTGTAAATAAACGGGCGTATCTCCGTATGCTTCAGCCCGTCCACACCGGCCCTGTCAAGCAGCTCGCGCATCCTTGCGGCTCCGGCCTCTCCTCCGCCCGTGGCGTGGATATGGTAAAAAGCGCCCTCGCGCTCATTGCGCGCTATGACCTCCGCGGTATATTCGTTCATTCGCGCCGCTCCGAGCGAGCCCCAGAACGACAGAACGAGCGGCTTTTCGCCGCCATAGCCTATCTCCCGGCGGGCCTCGGCGCGGCTCATGCTCACGAAGCCGCTGCGCACGGGCGTACCCGTAACGGCTATCTTATCCGGCCGTTTATAATACGCTCTGCTCTCCTCAAAGCCGACCATGATGCGGTCGGCAAAGCGCTCGAGCAGCTTCGTCGTGAGTCCCGGCAGCGCGTTTGATTCATGCACAAGCGTTGGGATCCCGAGAGAGTGCGCCGCGCGTATCACGGGGTAGCAGACGTATCCGCCGGTACCGAGCACGGCGTCCGGCGCAAAGCCTCTTATAATGCGCTTTGCCCGCGCCATCGCGCGCTCCGTGCGCCAGACTGTGCGTATATTATAAAGGATGTCCTGCGGGCTCATACCCCGGCGAACGCCGGAGACCACGAGCGTATCTATCGGGTAGCCCTCGCGGGGAACAAGCTCCGTTTCCATGCCGCCCCTTACGCCGACGAACATGAACTCCGCGTCCGGAAACAGCTCTCTGAGCCGGTCGGCCACGGCTATGGCGGGATAAATATGTCCGGCAGTGCCGCCGCAGGTAAACATGAATCTCATGCTTTTCCGCTCCTCACTTGTCTTCAATATTTCTTGAAACGCCCAGGACGATGCCCATCTCGATCATCTGCATCCACAGCGCCGTGCCTCCGTAGCTGAAGAACGGCAGCGATATGCCCGTGCTGGGGATAAGGTTCGTAACGACGGCCACATTGAGGAAGACCTGAATGGCCAGAAGCGTCGTTATGCCGATGGTGATAAGAGCGCTGTATCTGTCGCGCGCATGAAGAGCTATCCAGTAGCCGCGGATTATCAGCAGCGCGAAGAGGACAAGGATCAGCATTGCGCCGATGAAGCCAAGCTCCTCGCAGGCTATGGAGAAAATATAGTCGTTATGCTCCTCGGGCAGATAAAGGTACTTCTGCCTGCCCTGGCCGAGGCCGAGACCGAGAAGTCCGCCGGAGCCTACGGCGTAAAGCGACTGAACTATCTGCCAGCCGTCGCCCTGCGCGACGGAAAACGGGTCGCGCCACGCGGTTATACGGTCTGATGTATATCCCGTCGTGAGAAGCAGCAGCGCGATACCGCCCGCGCCGATAAGGGCGAGTATGGCAAGGTGCTTTATATTCGAGCCGCCGACGAACATCATAGCCGCGCCGAGAAGGCAGATAATGATTATCGCCGAAAAGTGCGGCTCCAGTGCCAGCAGAACGACCATTACGCCAAGGTAGCCGAGGAACGGCAGTATGCCGTAGCGGAAGGTCTTCATTTTATCCTTATAGCGGCAGGCCATTGCTGCAAAGTAGAGTATTACGGCAAGCTTTGCCATCTCCGAGGGCTGGAACGTTGTGAAGCCAAGGTCTATCCAACGCTTCGAGCCGCCGCCGATGGTTCCTATCGCCAGAACGAGGACGAGCAGGAATATGCAGGCGAACATGATGACCTTCGAATACATGCGTATGATCTTTATGCCCACGCGCGAGGCAAGTATCATGAGGCCTACTCCGCTCACGGCAAAGAACAGCTGACGGATAAATATTCGCGTCGGGTTTCCGGTCTCATAATAAGCGCGGGCAAAGCTCGCCGAAAGCACCATGATAACGCCTATGGTGAGGATCACTACCGTCAGCGCAAGGAACGGCAGGTCAAGCCTGCCCTTGTTTATGAGTATGCTGCCGCGCTGCGGTCTGCGGCCGCGGCGGTCGCCGCCCGGCTTTTCCTCCGTTTTTTCCGGCTCTCTGCCATATGTGCGCGGAAATTCATATTCTGCCATGCTTCGCCCTCCTTCCCGGCGTATGCCTGTTATTTCAGATAAGATAGCGGTTCATCACGCCCACGAGCGATATTGCCGCAAAAACGAGCGATACTGCCGTGAACACGAAGAAAAGCTTTTTTTCGCTCCAGCCGCACTTTTCAAAGTGGTGGTGCAGCGGCGCCATCTTGAAAAATCGTTTGCCGTGCGTCGCCTTGAAGTACGTCACCTGGATTATGTCGGACAGCGCCTCGGCGATATACACTATGCCGAGCAGGACGAGGATGAGCGGCATATCCATCGAAAAAACGAGCGCACATATCGCGCCGCCAAGAAAGAGCGAGCCCGTATCGCCCATGAAGACCTTCGCGGGGTTAAAGTTGAAAACGAGAAAGCCCGCCAGTCCGCCAAGCAGCGCCGCAGCAAATATGCCCTGCGCAGCCATGCCCCATATGAACGCCACCACAACAAAAAACAGCGCCACCGGCATGCTCACACCGCTCACCAGTCCATCCACTCCATCGGTAAGGTTCACGGAGTTCACCGTTCCCACGATGACGAACGCCGCGAAAATAAAGCACACGACCTCCGGCAGCGGAACTGTAACGTTCCAGAACGGTATATAAAGGTTCGGCGTAAGGTAGCCGAGGTATCTCAGCAGGAAGAGGAACGCTACCGCCGCCGCAAGCTGGAGCAGCAGCTTCTGCATGGCCGTAAGCCCCTCGTTCGCATGATGGCGTATTTTTGCAAAATCGTCTATGAATCCTATCGCGCCGTAAACTAGTGAAAACGCAA
>CAKTED010000013.1 GCA_934546725.1 uncultured Oscillospiraceae bacterium
CGTTCACGCTGTAAAGATAAACGCCGAAGCGCTCGTATATCCCGGCGGCAGAGCTGCTCTCCGGCTCGGACATCGGGTGCGCCGTGGCCTCGGGCGTCGCCGTCGGCGCGGCAGTGGTGGGATCGGGCGTTACCCCGGTTTCACCGCCCGAGCAGGCGGCAAGGGATATCATCATCGCCGCATACAGCGCTGCGGCAGCGGTTCTTTTCATCTTATACATTATATATATAGTCAGTCCTTCAGCAGGTAAAGATTTGTCATTATCATATTAACATAATTAAGACGAAAAGCAACGTGAAAAAGTTGCATGCTTTCGCAAAAATTTTTACAGATTTTTTTGCGGCTTCGGACACAAAAGTTTTACAATAAGCCCGCCCTCCCGCATTGACCTTGCCGCCGCTTCCGGGTATAATGTGAAATATACTGGTCAAGCTCTGCTGTCATTCATAAGAAGCGGGGTTTATTATCTGCACGCCATTCAGAGGGAGCGCATGTCAACCGCCGCACCCTGCGGCGCGCTTACACTTATGCACGTCATTCAGAGGGAGCGTCAGCGACCGAAGAATCCCCCCGTTGGTTTGTACAGGTAACGGGCGCGTGCTCTCAAACTCATGCACGTCATTCTCGCGCTCCGCGTGGGAATCCCCCCGTTGGTTCCACCGGGGTAACGATAACGTACCCTTACGCCCCTGCGTTGGGGATTCCACGGGGTACTGCGTACCCCTCTGAATGACGGAAACCTTGTGTCTCCGCGTCCACGGTTGGGCGTGTGCCCCTGACGGGGGGGGGGGATTCCACGGCCTTCGGCCTCTGAATGACGGAGAACTTTGGGCTCCGCGTCCACGGACAGCGTACAACCCATATACATGTTAAAACAACAAAACCACCTGCGCGCGGTAAGGCGCGCGAAAGGAAGATCGACACATGAAATCAAGACTCATCGTTGCGGCGGTCGGCGTACCGCTTACGTTTATCATGCTCGTGCTGCTGCCGGGCATCGGCACGGCCATATTCTGCGCGGCGATATCCTGCGTGGCGGTCCACGAAATGTTCTCGGCGGTGGGCGTGCATTCCGTTCCCGCCGTCGTTCTCGGCTGCGTTTCCGCGCTGCTGATAACGGCCATGGCGTACCTTGGGATCGGCGCTTACAGCGTTCTTGCCTGGTGCGCGTGCTATGGCGCGCTTCTTTTCGCGCTTTGGGTGGCATACTATGAACGTGAGCGCACGTTTGGCTTTACGGGGCTTGCGGCGGGACTCATGGCCGGGCTTATCGTCCCCGGCGGTATGGCGGCGCTCGTCCTCATCCGCATGGGCGCACACGGCCGCTTCGCCGTGCTTCTGCCGATAATCGTCACCTTTGCGGGCGACGGCGGCGCGCTTTTCATGGGCATGGCCTTTGGAAAGCACAGGCTTGCACCGCGCACCAGCCCGAAAAAGACCGTTGAGGGCGGCATTGGCGGCCTCATTATCGGCACGGCCGTCGCTGTCATATACGCTCTCATTATCCGCTTCGGCTTCGACGCGGCGGTGAATTTCCCCATGCTTACAGCAGCCTGCCTCGTCGGCGGCATAATATCGCAGCTGGGCGACCTCTCCTTCTCGCTCATAAAGCGCGAGTTCGGCGTGAAGGACTACGGGCGCATACTTCCGGGGCACGGCGGCGCGCTCGACCGCTTTGACAGCACGATCTTCGCCGCTCCGGCGCTGTACCTCATGATGACGGCGCTCGGCGTATTCTGACGGGAGGCGGGAAAATGAAAATTTCCATTCTCGGCAGCACCGGCTCCATCGGCACGCAGACGGTGGACGTGGCGCGCTCTCTCGGCATCGGCGTTTCCGCGCTCGCGGCGGGCAGAAGCTTCCGCGAGGTCGAGGCGCAGGCGCGGCTTCTGCGGCCCGAGCTTGCCGTAATGTACGACGAGGCGGCGGCGCGCGAGCTGAAGACCGCGCTGGCGGATACGCCTGTCCGCGTGGCCTCCGGCATGAGCGGCCTTGCCGAGGCGGCAAGCCTTGAAGGCGCCGGCGCCGTCGTCGCGGCAATGTCCGGCGCGGCAGGACTTTACCCTGCCATGGCGGCGCTCGAGGCCAGAAAGCGCCTTGCCTTCGCAAACAAGGAAACTCTCGTCTGCGCGGGCAGCCTCGTTATGAAAAAGGCCGCCGAGACCGGCGCGGAGATCCTGCCGGTGGACTCGGAGCACAGCGCGATATTCCAGTGCCTCCAGGGCGGCGGCGCTGTAAAAAGGCTCATCATAACGGCCTCTGGCGGTCCGTTTCGCGGCAAAAAGCGCGCGGAGCTTGAAAATGTCACCCGTGCCGACGCGCTGCGCCACCCGAACTGGAGCATGGGCACGAAGATAACGGTGGATTCCGCCACGCTTATGAACAAGGGACTGGAATTTATCGAGGCAATGCACCTTTTCGCCGTAAAGCCGGACGATATCTCCGTTATGGTTCATCCGCAGAGCGTCGTCCACTCCATGGTGGAATTTGCCGACGGCTCCGTTATGGCTCAGCTCGGCGCGCCGGATATGCGCCTGCCGATACAGCTTGCGCTTACATGGCCGGAGCGCGTACCCGGCCCCGCGACCCGGCTTGACCTGCTCTCCGCGCCGCCGCTCACCTTTGAGCAGCCAGATATGGAGACGTTCCGCGCGCTTCCGCTGGCCATGGAGCTTGCGCGGCATGGCGGCACGGCGGACTGCTGCGTGATGAACGCGGCCAACGAGGTCGCCGTTTCGGCCTTTCTTGAGAACGGAATAAAATTTTTGCAGATATACGACGTCGTTGAAGGGGTCTGCGAAAGACTCCGCGGCCTGCCCGCCGCGAACCTGGACGACGTCGTCGCCGCGGACGGCGCGGCAAGGAGGTATGCCTCGGAATGTATATTGTCATTGCCATCCTGATATTCGGCGTTCTCATCGCCGTGCATGAGCTGGGTCACTTTCTCGCGGCGAAGAGCTGCGGCGTCAGAGTGAACGAATTCTCCATCGGCATGGGGCCGGCGATACTCAAGCGGCAGGGGCGCGAAACGCTCTATTCGCTGCGCATCCTGCCCATAGGCGGCTACTGCGCCATCGAGGGCGAGGACGGCTCGGGCGACGATGAGCGCAGCATGGCTAAAAAGCCGCTCATCTGCCGCCTTGTCATTCTCTTCGCGGGCGCGTTCATGAACTTCCTGCTCGGCCTTCTCATCGTGCTCATCATCGTTTCCACCGGGAAGGCCTATTCCACAACGCAGATATCCGGCTTTATGGACGGCTTCCCGCTCGAGGGCGAGAGCGGCCTGATGGTCGGCGACAAAATTGTCAATATAGACGGCCACAGCGTTAACCTGCTTAACGAATTTTCGTTCTTCATGGACCGTGGAAACGGGGAAACGGTTGACATTACCGTTATCCGCGACGGGGAAAAGGTCGTTTTGAACGACCTGCCGCTCCGCCTGCGCGATTATGAGGAGAACGGGGAGACGGTGAGACGCTACGGGCTGTATTTCGACGTTGAAGAACGCAGCGTGCTCTCGGCCCTGAAAAACGGCTGGTATAACTCCATGTATTTCGTAAAGCTCGTGTGGATAGGGCTTGCGGACCTCGTGACGGGGCGGGCAAAGGTCTCGGAGATGTCCGGCGCCGTCGGTGCGGTGGCGGCCATAAGCAAGGTCGGCGCGGAGTCCGGCTCCGTCGCGGCGGGGCTTCTGAATGTCTTTTACCTCGGCGCGTTCATCGCCGTGAACCTTGCCGTTATGAACCTGCTGCCCATCCCCGGTCTTGACGGCGGGCACATTTTCACCATGATCGTTTCCGCCGTCATAGAGCGCATCATCGGCCGCAAGCCCAACCCGAAGGTCGAAAGCGGCATCCACGCCGCCGGACTCATTCTTCTGCTCGCGCTGATGGTTATATTGACGGTGAGCGACGTTATCAAGCTGTTCTGAGGACATGACTGATCATTAATAAAGCACAACAGAAGCAAAGGAAGCGCATAAGGCATGACAAGGCAGATAAACGCGGGCGGCGTCGCCATAGGCGGCGGAGCGCCGGTAACGATACAGTCCATGTGCAATACGGACACGCGCGACGCGGCGGCAACGACCGCGCAGATAAAGGCGCTGGCGGCGGCGGGCTGCGAGATAGTCCGCGTGGCCGTGCCGGACATGCGCGCGGCCGAGGCCATTGAGGCGATAAAAAAAGACTGCCCGATCCCGCTCGTGGCGGACATACACTTTGACCACCGCCTTGCCGTCGCGGCGGCCGAGCACGGCGCGGACAAGATACGCATAAACCCCGGCAACGTCGGCGGCGCGGAGAACGTGAAAAGGGTCGCGGAGGCCTGCCGTTCGCGCGGCCTGCCCATACGCATCGGCGTAAACGGCGGCAGTCTCGAAAAGCCGCTTCTCGAAAAATACGGCGGCTCGACGCCCGAGGCGATGCTTGAAAGCGCCCTCGGCCACATCCGCCTGCTTGAGGACTGCGGCTTTTACGATATCTGCGTTTCGCTCAAGGCCTCGAACGTGCCGGACACCGTCGCGGCATACCGCCTGGCGCACGAGGCGCTGCCGTATCCGCTGCACGTCGGCGTAACGGAGGCGGGCGGCGGCGAGCTGGCCATAGTGAAATCCGCCTGCGGCATCGGCTCGCTGCTGCTTGACGGCATCGGCGACACGGTGCGCGTTTCTCTCACTGGCGACCCCGTGCGTGAGGTCACGGCGGCAAAGGAGATACTGCGCGCCGTCGGCCTTCGCCGCGAGGGCGCGGAAATAGTGTCCTGCCCCACCTGCGGGCGCACGGAAATAGATCTGGAGCGCGTGCTTGCCGAGGTCACCGAGGGGCTGAAGGACTGCCAAAGGAGCATTCGCGTGGCCGTGATGGGCTGCGTTGTCAACGGCCCCGGCGAGGCGCGCGGCGCGGACTACGGCGTCGCGGGCGGCAGGGGCTGCGGAGTACTGTTCCGCCGGGGCGAGATCGTGAAGAAGGTCGCGGAGAGCGAAATGGCCTCCGCGCTGCTGGACATGATCGCGCGCGACGAATGACGGGCCGCGGTGGACGCGGAACCGTGGACGCGCAAGGCCCCGTCCTCTTCCGTCATCCTCGCGCAGCGGGGATCCCCTATGGAGGGGCAGCGCAGTACGTTGTCGTTACCCTCAGCAACGTACGAGGGGATTCTTCGGTCGCTTCGCTCCCTCTGAATGACGAAAAAATCTTTACGATCACTCCTCTGAATGACGGAAAAAACTTACCGCCGCAAAAATTTACATACACATACGAAAAACAGGAGAAACCATGAACGAAAAGGTAACTTTCAGAGAAATGATTTCCTGCTGCCGGTCGGACGACGGGCTCTTTTCCATTTTGGACAGGGCAAACGTTCTGTCCGTGCATGTGGACAGAAAAACCGCCTCGATGCGGCTTAAAATAGAGTTTCCCGAAACGCCCGCGCCGGTCATCGTCGGCCTTATCGAGGAGGGCGTGGCGCGCGAGCTGGAGATCCCGAAGGTCACGGTGGAGGCCTTCATCTCCGAGGCCGCCGCGAAGAAGAACGCGCCGGAAACAAAGCTTCCGCGCATGCTCACGGGCAAAAAGATCATCGGCGAGCCCATACCGATATCCGAGCTTACGGTGGAAACGGGCCGCTGCGTCGTAAGGGGCGAGGTCTTCGGCAGGGAGCTGCGCGAGGTGCGCAACGGCACCGCCAAAATTCTGGACTTCAACGTCACGGACTACGGCGGCAGTCTGCGCGTGTCGAAATTTCTGCGCGGCGAGGAGGACGGAGCCTACGAGGCGATAGAGGACGGCATGTACATCACCATCCAGGGCATGGTGAGCTATAACCGCTGGCACGGGGACATAAGCATGGAGCCGACGAACGTGCGGCAGGACGAAAAGCCCGTGCGCAGGGATAAATACGACGGTGAAAAGCGCGTGGAGCTGCATCTGCACAGCCGCTACTCCTCGCTTGACGCGCTCACGGACATAAGCGCCGCCGTAAAGACCGCCGCAAAGTGGGGCCATAAGGCCATTGCGCTGACGGATCACGGCGTGGCGCAGGGCTTTCCCGAGCTCTGCAGCGCCGGGAAAAAGTACGGCATAAAGGTTATTTACGGCGTTGAGGGCTACTATATAAACGATATTGACGACCGCGTCGTCGTCCACGGCGACGGAAAATTCCCGCTCGATGGCGAATTTGTCGCCTTCGACCTCGAGACGACCGGCCTTTCCGCCGAAAACGACCGCATAACCGAGATAGGCGCCGTCATAATAAAGGACGGGAAGGAGACGGCGCGCTTCCAGAGCTTCGTAGACCCCGGGCGCAGCATCCCCTTTGAGGTAACGAAGCTCACCGGCATACGCGACAGTGACGTTCGCGGCGCGCCGTGCGAGGCCGAGGCCGTGGGCGAATTTCTCAAATTCGTCGCCGGGCGGCCCGTCGTGGCGCACAACGCGGATTTCGACACCGCGTTCATCTCAAACGCCTGCGCGCGCATGGGCGTCGAATACGATCTGACGAGTCTTGACACGCTCGTACTGGCGCAGAATCTGCTGCCGGAGCTCAAAAAATTTTCGCTCGACACCGTTGCGAACTATCTCTCGCTGCCGGACTTCAACCACCACCGCGCTTCTGACGATGCTCTCACCTGCGGCCTGCTGCTGCCGCACTTCTTCAGAAAGCTCAAAGAGCTGGGCGTTGAGCGCGTGGAGGAGATAAACGACGCCATGCGTCCGATCCGCCACACCGGCGGCAGCGCGCGCCGCCAGCCGAAGCACATTATAATCCTCGTAAAGGAGCAGCAGGGCATACGGAACCTTTACGAGATAATTTCGCGCGCGCACCTGGAGCACTTCAAAAAATTCCCCATCATCCCCAAAAGCCTGCTCATGCGCCTGCGCGAGGGGCTGATCATCGGCTCCGCCTGCGAGGCGGGCGAAATTTTCCGCGCCGTCACGGCGGGAAAGAGCATGCGCGAATTAAAGCGCCTTGGCGAATTTTACGACTTTTTCGAGATACAGCCGCTGTGCAACAACGCCTTCATGGTGCGCAACGGCTCCGCGCGGGACGAGGAGCAGCTGCGGGACTATAACCGCCGCGTCGTGGCACTGGCGGACGAGCTGGGATGCCCCGTCGTCGCCACGGGCGACGTTCACTTTCTCGAGCCGGAGCACGAGATATTCCGCCGCATCCTGCTGGCCAGCAAGTTTCCTGACGCGGACAATCCCCTCCCGCTCTATCTCAAGACGACGGACGAGATGATAGAGGAGTTTTCCTACCTCGGCCGCGACCGCGCCTACGAGGTCGTTGTAAAAAACCCGAACCTCATTGCCGACATGTGCCAGGAGGTCGCGCCGCTGCCGACGGGGCTTTTCGCGCCGAAGATAGAGCGCTCCGCCGAGCAGCTTCAGGAGCTTGTAAATACGAAGCTGCACGCGCTTTATGGCGAAAACCCGCCCGAGCTCATAACGAAGCGCCTTGAAACGGAGCTTGGCGGCATAATCGGCAGAAAGTACGACGTTATCTACATGAGCGCGCAGAAGCTTGTTGCCAAATCGCTCGCGGCGGGCTACCTCGTCGGCTCGCGCGGCTCCGTCGGCTCCTCGCTGGTGGCATTCATGTCCGGCATAACGGAGGTAAACTCCCTGCCCGCGCATTACCGCTGCCCCAAATGCAAGCACACGGACTTTGAGGCCGGGAAGGGCTACGGCTGCGGCGTGGACATGCCGGACGCCGTCTGCCCCGTCTGCGGAACGCAGTACGCCAAGGAGGGGTTCGACATCCCGTTTGAAACCTTCCTCGGCTTCGCGGGCGACAAGGTCCCCGATATCGACCTGAACTTTTCCGGCGAATATCAGGCGCGCGCGCATAAGGACACCATAGACCTCTTCGGAGAATCGCACGTTTTCCGCGCCGGCACCATCGGCACCATTGCGGAAAAAACCGCCTACGGATACGTTAAAAAGTACCTTGAGGAGCGCGGGATGCGCGTTTCCAAGGTAGAGGAGGGGCGCCTTGCGGCGGGCTTCACGGGAGTCAAGCGCACTACCGGCCAGCACCCCGGCGGACTCGTCGTCATCCCGCAGGATCACGAGATATACGATTTCTGCCCCGTTCAGCACCCGGCGGACGATCCGGACACCGATATCATCACAACGCACTTTGAATACCACAGCATGGAGAGCAACCTCCTCAAGCTGGACATGCTGGGGCACGATGACCCCACCATGATAAAATACCTCGAGGAATACACCGGAGTGGACGCAAAGAGCATCCCGCTCGATGATCCGGAGACGATGCGCCTTTTCATAACGCCCGAGGCGCTGGGCATCCCGGAGGGAGACCCCATCATAGGCCGCACCGGCTCCATAGCCGTGCCGGAATTTGGCACGAAGTTCACGCGCGAAATGCTGGCGGACACGCAGCCGAGGAAGTTTTCAACGCTGGTGCGCCTTTCCGGCTTCTCGCACGGAACGGACGTATGGCTCGGAAACGCAAAGGACCTTATCACGAGCAAAACCGCCACCGTTGACCAGGCCATCGGCTGCCGCGACGACATCATGATCTACCTCATAAGCTGCGGCGTTCCGCCCAAGGACTCCTTCAGCATTATGGAAAAGGTGCGAAAGGGCAAGGGTCTTGCCCCGGAGTACGAGGCCGAGATGCGCGAGCACAACGTCCCGGACTGGTATATAGACTCCTGCAAAAAGATAAAGTACCTCTTCCCGAAGGCGCACGCCGTGGCCTACGTTACGATGGCCGTGCGCATAGCGTGGTTCAAGGTACACCGCCCGATAGCGTTCTACTGCGCCTACTTCAGCGTTCGCGCCCCTGCGTTTGATCTTGAGATAATGTCCGCGGGCATTGAGCGCGTGAGGATGAAGATACATGAGATCGAGGCGAAGCAGGACGCCAAGCAGGCGGAGAAGGACCTTCTCACGGCGCTGGAGGTAACGTACGAAATGTACCTGCGCGGCTTTGAGTTTGCGCCCGTGGATCTCTACCGCAGCGAGGCGACGAAGTTCAAAATAGACGGCGACCGCCTTATCCCTCCCTTTACCGCCATTGCCGGACTCGGCGAGAGCGCCGCGCTGGACATTGTGGCGCACAGGGACCGGCGCTTCCTCTCCATTGAGGAATTTTCCGAGGCCTGCCCGAAGGTGTCGAAGACGCACATAGAGCAGCTGAAGGCCGCCGGAGCCTTTGGCGACATTCCGGACACGGCGCAGATATCGCTTTTTTAAAAACATTATCGAAAGGTGAATGATCATGGGCAATACGCTGTATATTGTCGTGCCCTGCTATAATGAGCGGGATGCGCTGCCGCTTTCCGCGCCGCTGCTGCTCGATAAGCTCTCCTCGCTCGTCGGCGCGGGGCTTGCGGGCGAGGACAGCCGCATCCTGCTTGTGGACGACGGCTCGCGCGACGAGACCTGGAGCATAATAGAGCGGCTGCACGAGGGCGACGCGCGCTTTCTCGGCCTGCGCCTGAGCCGCAATCGCGGCCACCAGAGAGCGCTTTGGGCCGGACTTGAATACGCCTCGGCTCATGCCGACGCCTCCATCTCCATAGACGCCGACCTTCAGGACGATCTCTCCGCCATGGACGAGATGATGAAGCATTTCGCCGGGGGCTGCGACGTTGTTTACGGCGTGCGCTCAAAGCGGGAGAAGGATTCGTTCCTCAAGCGCTTCACCGCCGAGGGGTACTATAAGGTCATCGCCGCGATGGGCGGCGAGGTGGTTTTCAATCACGCGGACTACCGGCTTTTGAGCCGCCGCGCAATGCAGGCGCTCATGACGTACCCGGAGCGCGACATCTTCCTGCGCGGCATGGTGCCGATGCTCGGCTTCAAAACCGCGCGCGTGGAGTACGAGCGCGGCGTTCGCAACGCGGGCGAAAGCAAATATACACTGAAGAAAATGCTCACGCTTGCGCTTGACGGCGTCATCTCCCTCTCCGTGCGCCCGATCCGCTTCATCACCGGGCTTGGCGCGCTGCTGCTCGCGGCCGCGCTTGTAACGCTCATCGTTTTTGCCTGCACGGGCGTTTCCGCAGCCGCCGTGGCCGCCGTTTCCGCCTGGGGCGCGGCGGGTCTTGTTCTGACCGCGCTCGGCGTTTTGGGCGAGTATATCGGCCATATTTACGACGAGGTCAAGGCAAGGCCACGATATTTTATTATGGATATTCTCGAATGATACTCATATGCTGATGAAATGCCGCCCTGTTTTTTACAGGGCGGCGTTTTTTGCTGTTCGCAGACGCGGAAGGGTCGCCATTTCCGTCCTTCAGAGGCCGCAGGCCGTGGAATCCCCCGGTCAGGGGCACACGCCCAACCGTGGACGAAAAATGCCAAAAATTTTATCCCCCCTCCCGGCTTGTGAGGGCAAAAAACAACGTGTATAATAGCGCCATCAGAGCAAACCGCTGCTCCTGGGAGGGCAAAAAATGGGCTTTATAAAGAAAAACTTCAACCGCGAAACGCCGAACATGGCACTTATCATCATCCTGCTTGCCATCGCGGCGCTGGCGACGCTTATCCTCGCCGTAGGTCTCGGCCCCGTAAGCGTCGCACCGGGGACGACGGCCAAAATTCTTCTCAGCCGCCTGCCTCTCATTGGCAATCACATTCCGCAGACCTGGGAGCAGCTTGATTACAACATCGTCATCGGTCTGCGGCTGCCGCGCGTATGTCTCGGCCTCGTGGTGGGGGCATCGCTGGCAGTATGCGGCGTTGCGATGCAGGCGCTCGTGAGAAACCAGCTTGCCGACCCCTTCATCCTCGGCGTATCCTCCGGCTCGGCGGCCTTCGCCACGCTTGGGATGCTTTTCGGTGCGTTCTCCTTCCTCGGGACGTACTCGCTTTCCATCAGCGCCTTTATCGGCGCGGCGGTCACGATAATTTTCGTCTACGTTCTCTCCCGGGTTCGCGGCAGGGTGAACATAACCCAGCTGCTGCTCTCCGGCGTTGCGATATCCATGATAATGGACGGCATAACGAGCATCATAAAGCTCAGCGCGCCGAATGCTCTCGGCCTGCATAACGCGGAGTTCTGGATGTCCGGCAGTCTCGCGGGCGCAAAGTGGGCGTATCTGACCATCCCGCTGGTCGTTCTGCTGCTGTGCATGTTCATCCTTATGATAAACTATCGCGGGCTGAATCTGCTGATGCTGGGCGACGACAGCGCCGGTGCTCTCGGCGTGAACGTGCCGCGGCTGCAAAAGCTGCTCATCCTCGTTTCCTCGCTCATGGCAGGAGCCACCATCGCCGTGAGCGGAACGATAGGCTTCGTCGGCCTGATGGTTCCGCATTTCACCCGCCTGCTCGTTGGCGGCGACCACCGCAAGGTTCTGCCCATTTCCGCGCTGCTCGGCGGCATCCTCGTCGTATGGGTGGACGTGGCGGCAAGGATGCTCATTGCCCCGGAGGAGCTGCCCGTGGGTGTACTCACGGCGGTTATCGGCGGACCGATATTCATATTCCTGCTCAAGCGCAGCACGGGAGCTAAAAAGTGAGGGGCAATAAGATGAGAATGAAAATAAACAGCCTTACGTTTTCCTACGGCGAGGCCGACGCCGTGAACGGCGTCAGTCTTCAGGTGAACGCGGGCGAATTCGTCGGCCTTATCGGCCCGAACGGCAGCGGCAAATCCACCGTGCTGAAAAATATTTACCGCGCGCTCACGCCGGATTCCGGCCGCATTGAGCTTGACGGCGAGGATCTGCTCGCCATGAGCCACAAAAAGGCGGCACGGAAGCTCGCCGTGGTCGGGCAGGAAAACGAGGTCCCGTTCGACTTCACCGTGGAGGAGATCGTTTCCATGGGCCGCAGCCCGCACAAGCGGCTGTTTGACATGGATACCGCAGAGGACAGGCAGATCGTTCACCACTCGCTCGAGCACCTGGGCATAACGGAGCTTGCCAGGCGCAGCTACCTCTATCTCTCCGGCGGCGAGAAGCAGCGCGTTATGATAGCCCGCGCCATTGCTCAGGGCAGCGACTTTTATATTCTCGACGAGCCCACCAATCACTTGGACATAAGCTATCAGATGCAGATATTCGACTTTATAAAGCGCCTTCACGTCACGGTGCTCTCCGCGATACACGACCTGAACATGGCCGCGCTGTACTGCGACAGACTGTATGTTCTCAAAAACGGCAGGATAGTGCTCTCCGGTACGCCGGAGGAGGTGCTGACGCCGGAGAACATATATGACGTTTACGGCGTTCGCTGCTCCGTGGCCATCCACCCGATGACCGGAAAGCCAGACATAACCTTCCTCCCCGCAAGCGTGGGATAAAAATACAGCATATAAGCATAAAGGAGAAATATTATGAAATTTACCGCAAAAAAGCTTTCCGCGCTGCTGCTCGCGGCCTCGTTAAGTCTTTCCCTCGCCGCCTGCAGAGGGAACAACACGCCGGCGAAGCCCTCCGCAAGCACTGCCGCAAGCTCCACACCCGCGCAGGAGGCCGATACCGCCGCGTATCCCATGACGTTTGATAACTATGGCCGCGAGGTCACGGTTACGCAGCGTCCCACGAAGGTGCTCACGCTCGGGCCGAACTGCACGGAGCTTTTCGCCGCGCTCGGCCTTGAGGAGCTCGTTATCGGCCGCTCGCTCATAAATCACAGCCGCGGCCCGCTCGACGAATACGCCGACGCGGTGAACAATATCCCGCAGCTCAATTACGGCTCCGCCACCCGCGAGGCAATAATATCCAGCGGTGCGGACTTCATCTACGCTCTCGACTGGGAGATCGGCGACGAGGGCTGCAACATCGACGAGGTCGAGGGTTACGGAATGACCGTTTATGTAAACTCGGCAACGACGCTTGATGAGATTTACCAGGAAATTTTCGACCTTGGTAAAATATTTGGCGTAGAGGATCGCGCGGAGGCCTTTGTTGCCGACCAGAAGGCGCGCATTCAGGCCGTTCAGGATAAGCTGGCGGACGCCGAGCCCGTCAACGTGCTTGTCTACGACAGCGGAAACGACGGCGTTTTCACCTGCTCCGGCACGAATTTTGAGTCTCTCCTTGTCGGACTGGCGGGCGGCAGGAACATCTTCGACGACCTGAGCGAAAAGCAGTGGGTCACCGTAAGCTATGAAGAGGTCCTCGCCCGCAAGCCCGATGTTATCCTCATCCACGACTACGATTCCCCCTCCGTCGAGGCAAAGATTGAGGAAATAAAGAGTAATCCCACGCTCTCTCAGCTCGACTGCGTGAAAAATGAGCGCTTTGCCACGATAACGCTCGAAAGCGTCCTCCCCGGCGACCGCATGGCCTACGCCGTCGAGAGCATGGCCAGGGAGTTTTACCCCGAGCTGTTTGACTGATACCCTTTTGTATAAACTTTTTTGCCTATATATGAGCAGCACCGGCAGTGAATGATTCTACCACTGCCGGTGCTGCTTTTTCATGCTGTTTTGCGGAAGCTCCTGTGGACGCAGAAGCCCAAAATCTCCGTCATTCAGAGGCCGAAGGCCGTGGAATCCCCTATGGAGGGGCAAAAAGGTGTATTATCGTCACCCATACGAACCAACGATGGGATTCTTCGGTCGCTTCGCTCCCTCTGAATGACGTGCAAGAGGTGAGTGCGGCATTGGGTGCGGCGTGGATCGTCAGCAAAGGCACGGAAAGCGCGTTACCGTGGACGCGGAAGCCAAAAGTCTCCGTCATTCAGAGGGGTACGCAGTACCCCGTGGAATCCCCTATGGAGGGGCAACGCACCCCAGCAATGGATGTGGAAAGCTCACGCCCTCCTCCGTCATCCCCGCGCAGCGGGGATCCACTATGGAGGGTGGAAAGGTACGACGTCGTTACCCCGGCGGAACCATATGTGGGATTCCCGTGCAGAGCGCGAGAATGACAGCAATATTTCAGAGCCGTCATCGTTACCTGTACGAACCAACGATGGGATTCTTCGGTCGCTCCGCTCCCTCTGAATGACGTGCCAGGTGGTGAGGGCGGTGCGGCGTGCGGCGTGGACCGTCAGCAAAGGCATGGAACGCGCGTTACCGTGGACGCGGAAGCCAAAAGTCTCCGTCATTCAGAGGGGTACGCAGTACCCCGTGGAATCCCCTATG
>CAKTED010000014.1 GCA_934546725.1 uncultured Oscillospiraceae bacterium
TCTCTTTGTGGAGCTTGGCTGCGGAAAGGGCAGCTTTACGGCAAAAACGGCTGCCGCCGAACCCGAAAGCTTCCTTGTGGCCGTCGAAAAGGTCCCGGACGCAATGATAATGGCCATGGAGAAGGCCGTCGCGGCAGAGCTTTCAAACGTCCGCTTCATCGACATGGACGCCGCCGGGATAAACGAGGTCTTCGCCCCCGGCGAGCTTGACAGGATATATATAAATTTCTGCGACCCCTGGCCATCCAAAAAGCACGCAAAGCGCCGCCTCACCGCGCCCGGCTTTCTTGAGCTTTACAAAACCGCGCTCCGCCCCGGCGGCGAGATCCACTTCAAAACCGATAATAACCCCCTCTTCAGATATTCCCTCGAGCAGTTCGAGGCCTGCGGCTACCTTCTCCGCGAGGTCACCGAAAACCTGCACGAAAACGGCGAAAAGGGCATCATGACGGACTATGAGGCAAAGTTTCACGCCGAGGGCGTGCCCATCTGCCGCTGCGTCGCCAGAAAGCCTGAGGATGCGCAATGAGATTCATCTCGTGGAACGTGAACGGGCTGCGCGCCTGCATGCAGAAGGGCTTCATGGACTTTCTCTCTTCGATAAACGCGGATTTTTTCTGCCTTCAGGAAACAAAGCTCCAGCCGCATCAGATAGAGCTTGACCTGCCCGGCTATGAGCAGTTCTGGTTCTCCGCCGAAAAGAAGGGCTATTCCGGCACTGCGATATTTGCAAAGCACGCGCCGCTGAGCGTCATAAACGGGCTGGGCTACCCTAAATACGACTGCGAGGGGCGCTGCATAACGCTTGAATACAGCGATTTTTACCTCGTCACCTGCTATACGCCAAATTCTCAGGACGGGCTGAAGCGGCTGGACTACCGGCTGGACTGGGAGCGCGATTTCCGCGCCCACCTCATGGCGCTCGACGCCGTCAAGCCCGTAATAGTCTGCGGGGACATGAACGTGGCCCACGAGGAGATAGACCTCAAAAATCCGCAGACTAACCACATGAACCCCGGCTTTTCGGACGATGAGCGCCGCGCTATGAGCGAGCTGCTCGATTCCGGCTTTACGGACTCCTTCCGCTGGCTCTATCCCCATCTTGAGGGAGCCTATTCCTGGTGGAGCTACCGCACCGCCGCGCGCTCGCGCAACGCGGGCTGGCGCATCGACTATTTTCTCGTCTCGGACAGACTTCGGGACAGCATTTCAAAGGCTTATATATGCAGCGAGATCCCCGGCTCGGACCACTGCCCCGTAGGACTGGATATGACATGGTGAACATAGCCGGAGTAAAAATAGACGGCAGGCTCGTCCTTGCGCCCATGGCGGGAGTATCGGACGGCGGCTTTCGCGCCGTCTGCCGCGAACAGGGCGCCGCGCTGGCATACACGGAGATGGTGAGCGCCAAAGCGCTCGTATATCAGGACGCAAAAAGCAGAACTCTGCTCGAGCGAGGCCCCGGCGACTATCCCCTCGCCGCGCAGATATTCGGCAGCGAACCGGAAACGATGGCCCAGGCCGCCATAAAGGCGCACTCCGTCTGCGGCTGTGAGATCATCGACATAAACATGGGCTGCCCCACGGGCAAGATCGTGAAAAACGGCGACGGGAGCGCGCTCATGCGCTCGCCTGAGCTTGCCGGGCGCATCATCCGCGCCGTGGCCGACGCTTCGCCGGTCCCCGTCACGGTCAAGATACGCAAGGGTTGGGACGGCGGCAGCGTGAACGCCGTGGAGCTTGCGCAGATTGCCGAGGAAAACGGCGCTGCAGCCATCGCCGTGCATGGCAGGACGCGCGCGCAGCTCTATTCCGGCCAGGCGGACTGGAACATCATCTCCGCCGTAAAAAAGGCCGTCCATATCCCCGTTATCGCAAACGGGGACATTTTCGAGCCGCAGGACGCCGAGCGCATTCTTCGCGTGACCGGCGCGGACCTTGCCATGATCGGGCGCGGGAGCATGGGCAACCCCTGGCTTTTCGCGCGCGGGAACGCAGCCATTGAAGGCGCGGATATTCCCGCGCTCCCGCCGCTTTCGGCGCGCTGCGACGTTGCCGTTCGCCAGTTCGAGATATCCGCCGCAATGAAGGGCGAGCGCGTTGCGTGCCTTGAGGCGCGCAAGCATTACAGCTGGTACCTTCGCGGCGTACCGTACGCCACTTATTTCAAGGCTCAGATAGCAAAGCTTGAGACCATGGAGGACATATACCGCATAACCCGCGGGATAAAGGAAGAACTGAGGTGAGATATTGACAAGAGAGGAAGAGGCCGGCATAATTTCCCGCGTTCTCGCCGGAGACGCCAATGCCTTCGAGCCGCTTGTAACGGCCAATCAGAGCCGTGTATACAACCTTGCGCTGAAAATGCTTTCAAACCCGGAGGACGCCTGGGACGTTTCGCAGGAGGCGTTTATGAAGGCCTTCCGTTCGCTCAGAAGCTTCAAGGGAGAGAGCAGCTTCAGCTCATGGCTTTATCGCATAACCGCAAACATGTGCCTCGATTTTCTGCGAAAAAGCAAAAAGCGCGCCGCCGCGTCCATCGTCTATCTCGACGATGACGATACGCAGCGCGAGCTTGAGCTTCCGGACGAGCGCTACTGTCCCGAAACGGAGCTTGAAAGGCGGGAGCTTCACCGCGCGGTGAGCTCTGCGCTCGGCGAGCTGCCGCAGGACATGCGCTCCGTTCTCGTTCTGCGCGAGGTCAGCGGCCTTTCATACGCCGAGATCTCCTCCATGCTCGGGCTGGAGTCCGGTACGGTCAAGTCCCGCATTTTCCGCGCGCGGGCAAAACTTGCAAAAGTTCTTGAGGAAAGCGGAAACTTTTTTGAAAAGCATGCGTCTAAAAGGTAGACAGACAGGAAAGGAGAGTGATCGGCGTGTCCGAATGTGAAAAATACCGCGAGCTCATCAGCGCTTCCATAGACGGCGAGCTTGACGACGCCGACCGCGCCGCTCTCGAAAGGCACCTTGAAGCCTGCCCGGACTGCCGCAGGATAAGCGAGGCTTTTTCCGCGATAAGCGGCGGCATTCAGGCAGAGGAGGCAGTGCCGGACGGCTTTGCCGAGGGCACGATGTTCAAAATACGTCAGGAGGCCGCAAGGCCCACCGGCATAAAAAAATTTGTAAAGCTTTACGGCAGATACACCGGCATGGCGGCGGTTCTTGCGATCCTGCTGCTCGGCGGCGGCGTTTTCCGCGCAAGGCTTGACTCCGGTAACGGCACCGCGAACGAAACGTCCGCAGGCGGCGCGGCGTCATACTCCATGAATTCCATGGAGGCCGCCGACGAAATGCAGACGAAGAGCGTGGAGACCGCCGAGGCTGAGGACGGGGATGTGCAGCACAGTAACGACTTCGGCGTTACGAGCGACGCCATCACGGACAACTCGCTCGACGGGCTTGACGGCAGCTCCTACGGGGACGACCGCTCCTTTTCCGGCGCGCCCATGTTCATGATGTCCGCTCAGACACAGCGCGCGCCTGCCGAAATATACGCTTCATACGGCTATGACGAAAGCTTTTACGGCGTGTATTATATATACGGAGACGTTCCGGCGGAGCTTGACGAATGCGAGGAGCTTTTTGTCTCCACGGGCGAGGCGCACTATAAGGTCCCGCTTGAAACGATCATTCAGCTTGAGGACTCCGGCGCTTTTTCCGATATACTTTACGACGATGCGGCCGCGCAATACGGACTCGTTATCGTTCTGAGCTGAAAATTTTCATGCCGGATCAGGGTCCGTTCCCCGATCCGGCATTTATTTTGAAAGGATTGATCTGTAATGGCTGAAAAAATGACTCCCGAAACCGCCGCCTACCGCCTCTTCGATCAGGGCTTCGACTGCGCCCAGGCGGTCTTTGCCCACTTTGCCGACGATCTTGACATGGAAGAGGAGGACGCCCTGAAGCTCGCCTCGGCCTTCGGCGGCGGCATCGGCGGCAGTGGAAACGTCTGCGGCTGCGTCACCGGAGCGCTTATGGCGCTGGGCATGAAGTACGGCTTCTGCGAGGAGGGCGACAGCGTGGGCAAAAGCACGATGAACGCCAAAGCCCGCGATTTTATGGCAAGGTTCAGGGAGCGCTGCGGCGCCGTTACCTGCCACGAGCTGCTTGGGCTTGACGTATCCGACCCGGAGCAGGCGGCTCAGGTCGCCGAGCAGGGACTCATTCCCGCCCGCTGTCCCGGCTTCGTCACGGCGGCCTGCGATATTCTGGACGAGATGCTCGAGGATTGACGCGGAAGCAGTACCGTGCGCAATGGGGTGCGGTGTGACGTGGACGCGGAGACCCGCCACTTCCGTCATTCAGAGGGGTACGAAGTACCCCGTGGAATCCCCCGGTCAGGGGCAGCAGCCCAATCGTGGACGCGCGAGGGTCACAAGTTTCCACCGTCATCCTCGCGCAGCGGGGATCCCACACGGAGACTTGGAGCAGTACGACAACGTGGACGCGGAGACCCAAAGTCTCCGTCATTCAGAGGCCGAAGGCCGTGGAATCCCCAACGGAGGGGTAACGCAGTACGACACCGTTACCTGTACGAACCAGGAGCGCGAGAATGACAGCAGGATTTGGGGGATTCTTCGGTCGCTGACGCTCCCTCTGAATGACGGAAAAAAATCTTTCGCCGCTCCCTATGAATAGCAGCAGCTTCCAAACACACAAAAAAACGCAGCGCGGCTCGATGAAGAATTTCATCGAGCCGCGCAATTTTCATACCGCTATTTACTTTCCAAGCTTCCGCTGAACAAGCTTTACAAGCTCCACAATGGGGATGACGAGCGCGCCAAGGACTATCGCGATAAGGTATTCGCCAAGCTCAACGCTCGTGAAGTCAAAGGCGTTTGCCAGGAACGGAACCTCGCAGACAAGCGTGGTGGCCACCAGGGAGCCAAGCGCCGCCCAAAGGAGCATTTTGTTGCTGGAGCCAAGGCGGAATATGCTCTGCCGCTGCGAGCGCATGTTCAGGCTGTGGAATATTTCCGCCATGGAAAGCGTAAGAAACGCCATAGTTGTTCCGTCCGCGCTGTTCGTTATCGCCCATGTGCCGCTCTCAACATAGTGACCGATGAAATATGAGACCATCGTGAGCAGCGTGAGCAGAACGCCCTGGTAGCCTATATCGAAGCCCATTCCGCCGGAGAAGATGCCCGCGCGGGCGTCTCTCGGCTTTCTGCGCATGATATTCGGCTCGGCGCGCTCCATTCCGAGCGCAAGCGCCGGGAAGCAGTCCGTCACGAGGTTTATCCACAGCAGGTGAACCGGCTTGAGTATCGTAAAGCCCATGAGTGTGGCGGCAAATATGCTCAAAACCTCGCTCATATTTGAACCAAGCAGGAACTGGATCGCCTTGCGGATATTATCATATATCCTTCTGCCCTCCTCCACCGCTCCTACGATGGTGGCAAAGTTATCGTCCGCAAGCACCATATCCGCCACGTTTTTCGTAACGTCTGTGCCCGTAATGCCCATGCCGACGCCGATATCGGCGCTTTTGATGGACGGCGCATCGTTCACGCCGTCGCCCGTCATCGCGGTAACGTAGCCCGCACCGCGCCATGCGTTTACTATGCGGGTCTTATGCTCCGGCTGGACGCGCGCGTAAACGCTTATTTCCTTAAATTTCTTTGCAAACTCCTCGTCGCTCATCTCGCCAAGCTGCGCGCCGGTGACGGCATACGTCCCGTCCGCGAGGATGCCAAGCTCCTTTGCAATGGCGACGGCGGTATCGATATGGTCGCCGGTTATCATTATCGGGCGTATGCCCGCCTCGCGGCACTCGGCTATGGCCGCCTTCACCTCGGGACGAACGGGGTCTATCATGCCGCCGAGGCCGATAAAGCAGAGGTCCTGCTCCAGCTCGTCCGGCTCGCAGGCCTTCGGCATGCCGTCAAGTATTTTTTCGGCGCAGGCCAGAACGCGCAGCGCCCTGTCGGCCATGGCCTTGTTGTGCACCATGATCTCCATGCGCAGCTCCTCGGTCATGGGAACGACCTTACCGTCCCTGACGCAGCTTGTGCAGCGGTCCACAACGACGTCCGGCGCGCCCTTTGTGAACTGGATATAGCCCTTATCCGTTTTGTGGATGGTGGACATCATCGTTCTGCCGGAATCGAACGGCGCCTCGCCGCAGCGCGGCATTTTCTCCTTGAGGAGATTCTTATCAAGCCCAAGCTTTGCCGACCACGCCACGAGCGCGGCCTCCGTCGGCTCGCCGGTAACGTTGCCGTCGGCATCCAGCTCCGCGTCGCTGCAAAGTGCCATCGCGGCGGCAAGATGCTTTTCATCTTCGCCGTAGAAGTCCACCACGGTCATTTTGTTCTGCGTGAGCGTGCCGGTCTTATCCGAGCAGATCACCTGCGCGCAGCCGAGCGTTTCAACGGCCGTCAGGCGGCGGATAATGGCGTTTCGCTTCGACATGTTCGTAACGCCTATGGAGAGCACCACCGTAACGACGGCGGCCAGGCCCTCGGGAATGGCCGCAACGGCAAGGGACACGGCTATCATGAACGAATTGAGCGCCAGCTCAAAGCTGAAGCTGCCCGCCTTGATGATCTGCACGGCAAAAACGATGACGCAGATGCCCAGCACGAGCCAGGTAAGTATTTTTGAAAGCTGGTTGAGCTTTATCTGGAGCGGGGTCTCGCCGTCGCTCGCGTTTTGCAGCGCGTCGGCTATCTTGCCCATCTCCGTGCTCATACCGGTGTCGGTAACGACGGCCCTTCCGCGGCCGTATACGACCGTACTGCCCATGTAGAGCATATTCTTTCTGTCGCCGAGCGAAACGTCCTTCTCCCCGTCGCGAAGATTTATCATGTCGATAAATTTCGACACGGGGACGGACTCGCCGGTAAGCGCGGCCTCCTCCGCCTTGAGGCTCGCGCTTTCAAGAAGCCTCGCGTCCGCCGGTACGGCGTCCCCGGCCTCAAGGAGGATAACGTCGCCGACGACGAGCTCCTCGCTCGGAATTATCGTCACCCTGCCGTCGCGCAGTACCTTAGACGTTGCCGCCGACATCTCCTGCAGCGCCTCAATGGCCTTTTCGGCCTTGCTCTCCTGATAAACGCCCAGAACGGCGTTTACGATCACGACGGCTATTATGATAATGGCGTCGGCAAAGCTGTCGTTTTCCACAACGGCAAGAACGCCGCTTATAACCGCCGCAACGATGAGTATGATTATCATCGGGTCGGCAAGCTGCTCCATAAATCGGCGCACGAGTGACTTTCCCTTTGCCGCCTCAAGCCGGTTCCTGCCATATTTTTCAAGCCGGCTCTTCGCCTCGGCGCTCGAAAGGCCCTCTTCGGTCGTTCCAAGCTCCTCGAGCACGCTGTTCTTTTCCTCGCAATAGTAGCGCATCGATCTTCCTCCTTTTATATGATTCCTGTAACGAATATTTCTATCCCTATCGCAATGAGAATAACGCCGCCAAGGATCTGCGCCTTATTTGAAAGCTTCATGCCGAACCTTCTGCCGATGGCAAGCCCGGCCATGCAGATAAAGAACGTGACCGCGGCAATGATGAGCGACGCCGCCAGCGCCGTAACCCAGTCATATTCCGCGATGGTAAAGCCGACGGATAGCGCGTCTATGGATGTCGCCACGCCCTGCACGAGCAGCGTCCACAGGCCAATACATGTCCTGCCGCCGTCATTCTCCGTTCTTTTTCTGACGCCCTCAACGAGCATCTTCCCGCCGATAAAGCCGAGCAGTGCGAGCGCTATCCACGGTATAGCGCGCTCAAAAGCGCTGAAATACCGAGCTATGGTATGCACGCACAGCCATCCGAGCATCGGCATAAGCGCCTGAAAGCCCGCAAACGTACCGGCAATACCAAGCACCTTGCTCTTTCGCATCCCCGGCTCGTTCAGTCCGTTTGCCAGGGATACGGAAAAAGCGTCCATTGCAAGTCCCGCTCCAAGCAGTATGCTGTTGAAGAAGAACATGAAGCCCCATTCCATCATCATTCCTCCAGGCTACCGACAAAAAAAGCTCAGGCAAAAGCCTTATGGGCTTCGCCTGAGTCCGAACGCAAAAAAAGACTCATGCGTATAACCCCCAAAGCTATACATGAGTCTCGCAATTTAAAGCAAGCCAGACCTAAAAACGGCCAGGATGTTGAACTTGCTCCGCACCGCACGGGCGCGCTTGCTACTCCCTCACGGGAAAATTGTAATTGTAATTATAACATGCTCCGGCAGGTCTGTCAAGCAATTTGTGCCGAATTTGCACCTTATCCGCCCTGCCGGGGCACAGACGCTCCCCGGCAGGGTGAAAATCAGCTCATTTTCCCGCAGCGCCGCTGTGTCGCGCCGCCTCGGCAACGGCTGCGGCCACCGCTCCGCCTACGCGGCTGTCGAACGCCTCGGGAAGGATCATGTCGCGCGAAAGCTTATCGCCCACAAGGTCGGCTATCGCCTTTGCCGCGGCAAGCTTCATCTCCTCGTTTATCTCTCTCGCGCGAGCGTCCAGCGCGCCCCTGAAAATGCCCGGGAAGGCCAGAACATTATTTATCTGGTTCGGCAGATCGCTTCTGCCGGTTCCGACTATCGCCGCGCCGCCCTTATACGCCTCGTCCGGCATGATCTCCGGCACGGGGTTTGAAAGAGAGAAGAGGATGGGATCCTTCGCCATGGTCCGCACCATATCGACGTTTACGATCCCCGGCGCGGAAACGCCGACGAAAACGTCCGCTCCGCGAAGCGCATCGGCAAGCGTGCCGGTGAGCCTGTTCTTATTGGTGATCGCGGCAAGCGCCTTTTTCGCGCTGTTCAGGCTCTCGTCGCCCGCGCAGATGGCGCCCTTTCTGTCGCAGACGATAACGTCGCCCACGCCTACGCCGCAAAGCAGCTTTGCAATGGCCGTTCCGGCGGCTCCCGCACCGCTTATGACGACGCGGATATCGGCAAAGCTTTTGCCTACGAGCCTGAGCGCGTTCGTGAGCGCAGCGAGCACCACGACGGCCGTTCCGTGCTGATCGTCATGAAAAACGGGGATATCACAGCGCGCCTTGAGCTTTTCCTCTATCTCAAAGCAGCGCGGCGCGGCAATATCCTCAAGATTTATTCCGCCGAAGCTGCCCGCCAGCAGCGCAACGGTGTTCACTATCTCGTCAACGTCCCTGCTGCGCACGCACAGCGGAACGGCGTCAACGCCCGCAAAGGCCTTGAAGAGCACGCACTTGCCCTCCATGACGGGCATACCGGCCTCCGGGCCGATATCGCCGAGGCCAAGCACGGCCGTACCGTCCGTCACGACGGCGACGGTATTGCTCCGCCAGGTAAGATCAAAGCTTTTTGATACGTCCTTATTTATCTCCAGGCACGGCGCGGCCACGCCGGGAGTATAGGCCAGCGAGAGCATTTCGCGGCCGTCCACGGCCATTTTGGGTTCAACGCTCAGCTTCCCCTTCCATTCATAGTGCAGTTCAAGCGATTTTGCAGCGTAATCCATGGTTTTCCCACCTCATTTTGAAGTCTTACCATGTATATTACATCAGCTTTTCCCAAAAAACAAGGGCGCATATCAGGTTTTACAGCAGCGCGGCTCCTGCGGCAAGGGCAGACAGCGGCGTAACGCTCGTTCCGGGATAAAAA
Source organism: uncultured Oscillospiraceae bacterium (assembly GCA_934546725.1). Taxonomy (GTDB): domain Bacteria; phylum Bacillota; class Clostridia; order Oscillospirales; family Oscillospiraceae; genus RGIG6375. The sequence goes on from CAKTED010000014.1 coordinate 9,594, forward strand.
TGCGAGAGTATCTCGCGGAAGCCGCAGCCGTTTTCCGCCATGGCGTTCGCGCCGTACTGGCTCATGCCCACCCCGTGCCCGTAGCCCGTGACGGTGAAGCTCACGCCGCCGTCCTCGCGCCGCCAGCTCACGAGCGCCGAACGGAGAGAGAATATTTTTCGCAGCTCGCTGCCGCTTATCTCCTCCCCGCCGAGCCGCACCTTGAGCAGGCGTCCCGTCGTGGAATAAACGGCGTCCGTCAAAAGTGCGCCGCTCGACGCGTTCACGGCCGCGTCAGCGTCCCACTCCGCCACGGCGGCATACAGCGCGTCCGCGTCAAGCGTTACGCTGCTTATGTAGTTCGGCACCTCCTCCGGCTTCTCCATGCTCTCCACGCTCACGAGATACGGCAGAGCCGTCCCGAAAACGTTTTCGCAGCTCTCCGTAAAGCCGCCCGAGCAGGCGTGAAATGCCGTCAGCGCCGCCTGTCCGTCATATGAAACGCAGAGTCCGTCCGTCTCCGCCACGGCGGCGCGCAGCTTTTGGGCAAAGCTTTCGTAATCCGCGCCCCACTTCTCGCGCAGCGCCTGCTCCGGCTGCCAGGCCTGACAGCACGCGGCATCCGTACACACCGCCCCGCCGTGCGTTCCGGCGTTCATTTTGTATACGGCATAGGTCCTCGCGGCCACGGCCTGCGCTGCAAGCGCCTCCGGCTCAAAGGACGCGGGCATCTCCGCCGCCACAACGCCGAAGAGGTAGTCCGAAAGCTTCATCGTCACGCTCTCGCCGTCCACAAGCACCTCAAGCGCCGCGGCCCCGTCAAGAGCCTCCGCCTCCGGCGAAGGTGTCGGCTCCGCCGTTTCGCTTATCGCCATCACCTCGGCGCGCGGCGGGTCCTCCTCGGCGTGCGTGCTGTCCTCCGGTACGAGCAGCGGCATGGCCATTATTACGCCCGCCTGCAAAAGCGCCAGCAGAAATATCTTGCTCAGGTTTTTCAAATGCGCACTTCCTTTTTCAAATACAACGTGATAAAATGGTTTACAGCTTCTGCTCACTTATATTCGCGCCCGGCGCGCATTATTACTCCGAAAGGACGCAGACAATGAAAAAATCAGCCGTATTTTTTGCAATAGCACCGGCGGCGCTCGGCGCGCTCGGCGCGGTGCTGCACACCGTTGAGATAAACACGGTCGTCGACCCCGTTTCCGGGCTTGCCGAACCGTTCGCCCCCGTCAGCATCTGTCTCGGCGTCATCTCCCTTCTGAGCGCGGTCATCTTCTTCGCGCTGGCCTCGCTTGCGAAGGGGAAGAGCATCGAAGCCGTTCACAGCCGCGCCTTTGCCTCAAAAACGCCCGTGCCCGCCGTTATATCCGTGCTGCTCATGGCGCTCATGGTCTATGCGGCGTATCTCTGCCGCAAAAGCGGCGTCGGCCCGCGCAGCAGCGACATGTTCTCGCTCGTGCTGGCTATTTTTGCCGCGCTTGCGGGTCTTTCTGCGGCGCTGCTGTTCATAACGGCATATCTCAAAAAGGGCGGCGCCGAAACAATTCTCGCCTCTCTCGTGCTCGTGCTTTTCTCCTGCCTCTGGCTCGTTATCACCTATAAGGAAAGCTCCGCGGACCCGACGCTTATCAACTATGCCTATGACTTTCTCGCGCTCTGCGCCTCCGCCGTGGCCGTATACTATCTCGCGGGATACTCCTTCGGCCGCAGCAGACCCCGCGCGGCGCTCTTCACCGCCATGGCGGGCGTTTACTTCTGCCTGACCGCCATGCCGAAGGCCTCCTCCCCCGTTTTCAGATGCTTCTATATCTTCATGGCCGTTTATCTTCTCATGAGCGAAGCGCTCCTCGCGCGCAATCTCTTCGCGGCGGCGGAGAAGGCTGCTCGTGACGGCAGCAGCGGCGCGGATGTGTAACAGAGATTTACATTTCTCTCTCGTAGTGGTATAATCATTTACATGCTTATAAAGCTTGGAGTACTGTCGTAGTTCCCTTTTCTCTCTCGTAGTGGTATAATTTCGCCATCCAGCAGTGGCGGCATAGAGATGTCGTAGTTCCCTTTTCTCTCTCGTAGTGGTATAATGAATTTATTATGGCAGAGACTAACTGGGTAGTCGTAGTTCCCTTTTCTCTCTCGTAGTGGTATAATGGTGCAGAACATGGAACGCAAATTCAGGCATTTTTGCTCCGGTATTTTCACGAATAATCGGGCAAAAATGCAAAAATACGGAACAATTTCTTCTCGAAATTGTTCCGTATTTTTTCTTAAAAAAGCATCAGCTGCTCAAACTGCTGCGGCTTATCGTAAGGTGTCGGTTTACCGACAAGCAGCTCTATCGCTCCATACTGCTTCTCTGTTATCACCAGCATTCTCACCGCTCCCTTTGGCGGCAGGACCGACAATATTCTCCCCTTATGCGTTTCCACGGAATCTCTTCCATTGCAGACGCGGGCATAAACGGAGTACTGTACCATATGGTAGCCGTCTCTCAGCAGAAAATTGCGAAATTGTGCCGCACTGCGCCGCTCTGCTTTAGTCTTGACTGGCAGATCAAACATCACCAATATTCTCATAAGCCTACTCATATCTGTGCTGCTCCAGCGGAATAAGCTCGGGCAATTCCAGCGCGGCGCTCTGCTCCACAACGCTGTTGGCCATGGACGTACATACCCTGTCTATCGCCAGCATAACCCTGTATCGCCGGTTTGCCTGCTTTACGAGGTAATTCGTGAGGTTAAACAGCCCCGCCTTCTGCTGCGTGGTCAGCGCATCGTCATCCTCTGTGAAGTTCTGCGCTACATAAAGGTCAACAACGGGTCGGAACGGTTCGATCAGGTCGTCTGCCAGATTGAAATTGTTCAGCGCACTTCTGTGATGGATACCGATGCACGGCTCCAGTCCATGCACCACAAGGTTTCGCGCGATTCCGCCGCGCAAAATTGAATATCCGTAATTCAGCGCGGCGTTTCGAGGATCGTCCGAAGCACGAAAAAAGTCATCGCCGAACAGGCACGGGAAGTACATCGCGGCGGCGACAGCCTCACGGTTATCGCTGTCGTTGGAAAGTGCCCTTCCCGACATCTGCCG
>CAKTED010000015.1 GCA_934546725.1 uncultured Oscillospiraceae bacterium
GGGCCGACTGCGGTCACGATTCCGGTTACCTTCTCTCCTGTATTTAAAGTCTTGATACTTTTCTCAAGCATTTCATCAAAAGATTCCTCTTCGGGGACTGGTTCGACTGTTTTGATTTCTTCGGTCATTTTCTTATAAACCTCCTTAATTATCCAGGCAGGTGCCGAGGCGCCTGCTGTTACGCCAATCAATGATATATTTTCAAGCTCTGACAGGGCCGGTTCTTCGGCGGACTCGGCCAGGATGACCCTTCCGCAATGCTCGCGGCATATTTCCGCAAGGCGCCTGGTATTGGCGCTGCTCCTGTCTCCGATAACGACCATCGCGCCGCACTTTGCCGCAAGCTCCGCGGCCTCGTGCTGGCGTTTGGATGTAGCTTCACATATTGTATCAAAAATTTTCAGGTTTGTATACTGTTTTTTTAGTATTTCATCGCATTTTTTTGCTTTTTCCCTTATGGAGGTGGTCTGATGGACCACGGTAACGGGGGTATCGGCGGATATTTCGCCTGAATTTACCCATTTTTCCGTTTCCTCCGGGCTTTGCAGCACCCTTGAACGTCCGCACTGGCCGCAGATGGCCTGCACCTCCGGGTGACTGGCGTCGCCGATTATCACGGGGAAGCGGCCCTCTGCCTCCGCCTCGCGAACGATCCTGTGTATATGCGCAACGTTCGGGCAGGTTGCGTCAACTATTTCGCAGCCCTTTGCCGCAAGCGCGGTGTAATCGCTCTGCGGCGAGCCGTGCGAGCGCATTATTACGGTGCTGCCGTTCGGGATATCGGCCAGCGACTGCGCCGTTTTCACGCCCAGCTTCTCAAGACGGCTTATCTCGTTTTTATTATGGATGAGCGCGCCAAGAGTAAAGCATTCGCCCTGCTGCGCCTGCCGCTCGCTTATCTCGATGGCGCGGCGAACGCCGTAGCAGAAGCCGGCGCTTTCTGCCATGATGAGCTTCATTTCGCTCCTCCGGCAAGGCGCTTTTCTATTATCCCGGCTATTTTCTCCTCGCTCTGCTCAAGGCTGAGCGCCGTTGTATCCACAAGCACGGCGTCCTCCGCCTGTCTGAGCGGAGCCGCCGCGCGCTCGGAATCGTTTTTATCCCGGCGGAGCATATCGCTCATGACCTCCTCGAGCGTGCAGGCAACGCCCTTCGCGGCAAGCTCGTCATAGCGTCTTTTCGCGCGCTCCTCCGGCGACGCCGTGAGAAATATCTTGATGTCCGCGTCCGGCAGAACGACGGTGCCGATGTCCCGCCCGTCCATGATAACGCTGTGCTCGCGGGCCATGGCGCGCTGCATTTCGAGCAGAAACGCCCTCACCTGCGGGATGGCCGAAACGGCCGAGGCGTACATGGATATCTCCGGCAGGCGTATCTCCCCGGAAACGTCCTCGCCGTCAAGATACATTCTCTGCGTGCCGGTATCGTCGTACTTCATTTCTATTTTAATGGTATCGAGCAGCGGAACGACGGCGTCCGCCGAATGCGCGTCCACCCCCGCCCGTCTGGCCTTAAGGCCGACCGTGCGGTATATCGCGCCGGTATCCACATATATGAAGCCGAAGCGCGCGGCCATTTTTTTCGCTATCGTGCTTTTGCCCGCCCCGCCGGGGCCGTCTATCGCAACGCTTATTCTGTCCATACAGGACCTCCACCCTTTTGATTCATTGAGCGCGGCCGCAATTGCGGTGCGCCGCCCGGAAATGCAGATGTTTCTGCGAAAGTATTCACTCCCAGAGGCTTTCGGCCAGGCTTTTTCCCGCCGCATATGCCGTGGACCAGGCGATTTGAAGATTGAAGCCGCCGGTATACGCGTCCACGTCCATGACCTCGCCCGCGAAATAAAGCCCGCTTACCAGCCGGGACTCCATGCTCGACGGCTTTATTTCCGCCGTACTGACGCCCCCGGAGGTTATGACGGCCTCGTCCACCGGGCGCTTGCCGGATATTCTGACGGTGAAATCCTTAAAAAGGCGCACGAGTGCCTGCCGCTGCCCGCGCGTTATGGAGTTCACCTTCGCGTGCGGGTCGATACCCGAGCGCTCAATGAGCACCGGGATGAGCAGGCGCGGCGCGAGCGCGCCGAGAGCGTTTGAAAAATCCTTATTATTCTGCCCGGAAAAGTCGCGCAATATGCGCGCATCGAGCGTTTTTTCGTCCAGCGCGGGCTTGAGATCCAGCCGAAGCGTATACTCACGGCCCTCCGCGCGCGGCATATGCGCGCTGGCCGAGAGCACCAGCGGCCCCGTTACGCCGAAATGCGTGAACTGCATCTCGCCGAAGTCCTCAAAAAGCTTTTTTCCCCCGGCGTCATAAAGCGCCAGCCGGACGTTTCTGAGGCTCAGGCCCTGCATCGCGGCGCAGAACGCGTCCGGCGAGCAGAGCGGCACGAGCGACGCCTCCGGCTCGATAACGCTGTGTCCCAGCGCTCTGGCCATGGCGTAGCCCTCGCCGGTAGACCCCGTTTTCGGATAGCTCAGGCCGCCGGTCGCAATAACGACGCGGCGGCATTCGATCTCGCCCGCAGTGGTCCTGACGGCGCGCACCGCGCCGTTTTCGCACACTATTCCCGTCGCTCTGGCGCGAACGCGCCGCACGCCGAGACTTTTATCATAATTCTCCAGCGCCTCCGCAATATCCGCCGCTCTGTCAGACTGCGGGAAAACGCGGTTTCCCCGCTCCGTCTTCAGCGGCACGCCAAGGCGCTCGAAAAGCTCCATCGTGTCGGCGGGTGAAAAGCCCCGCAGCGAGCTGAACATGAACTTTTCATTGCGGGTAATATTCTTCATTACCTCGGCCTCGGAGCAGTTATTCGTAACGTTGCAGCGGCCCTTGCCGGTTATGCGCAGCTTGACGCCCGCAACCTCGTTCTTATCCACGATAATAACGTCCGCGCCAAGCTCCGCCGCCGTCGCCGCGCAGAGCATGCCCGCCGCTCCTCCGCCGATGACCACCGCGTCAGCCTTCATTTTTTTCGTAAACGTCATACTCGTCCCAGACGTGCTCCAGCTCCGTAAACGTCTCGGAGAGATTTTCGTGCGTCTGGCTGCCCACGGCGACGATCAGAGCGTTCAGAAGACTCAGCGGCCCGACGAGCGAGTCGACGAAGGAGACCATATCGCTCTTCGCGTAAAGGCAGATCTCCGCCATCTTAGCTATCGGCGAGGTCTCGGAATCCGTTATGGCGATAACGGTGGCGGCCATATCCTTTGCAAAGCGCACCGCCTTCACGGTCCGTTTGGAATATCTCGGGAAGCTCAGGCCGATAAGCACGTCGTTCGGCCCGATGCGCATTATCTGCTCCAGAAGCTCGTTTGCCGAATTTTCGTGGACGACCTTCACGTTCGGCAGGAGAAGATTGAAGTAAAAGCCCAGGAATATGGCCAGCGGCGCGCTCGTGCGCGTGCCGAGGATATAAACGTGCTCCGCGTTGACTATCTTCTCCACCGCGCGGGCGAACATTTCGCGGTCGACGGACTCCATCGTGAGCATGATCTTCTCCACATCGGACTCCAGCACGGCGGAAAAGGTGTCCTTATCGCCCATAACGGTCTTTGCGACCTCTATGCGCTGCACGCTCGTGAGCCTGTTGCGGATCATGTCCTGCAGCGCAAGGCGCATTTCCGGATAGCCCTCAAAGCCAAGCTCGGATGCAAAGCGGACCACCGTGGATTCGCTCACCCCCGCCGTTTTGCCAAGCCTTGCCGCCGTCATGAACGCGGCCTTATCGAAATTTTCCTCAATATAGCGGGCGATCCGCGCCTGCCCCTTTGAAAAGCCGCTCTTTTTTTCTTCAATAGCGGCAAGAATGTCCTTTTCCATTGCTCCATCCCTCTGCCCGCTGCGGGCGAATATTCTGTGACTAATGAAGTGTATTACAAAAAGCGGATTTTGGCAAGTGGTTTTGCAATTTTATTTTGCCATGCTTGCAAAATTTATTATTTCAGGCTTTTCAGGTAGCCTATCTCCTGGGCCGTGAGCGGCCGCCAGCAGCCGCATTTGAGCCCGCCCAGCTCCAGCCTGCCCTCCTTCACCCGCTTCAGGCGCAGGACCTCAAGTCCCGCCGCCGCGCACATATTCCTGATCTCGCGGTTCTTGCCCTCGGATATCGTCATTTCAAGCAGGGCGCGGTCATCCTTCTGCTCCAGTATTTTCAGCCTCGCGCCCATGTATCTGACGCCGTCCACCGTCATGGGCTTTTCAAGCAGCTCCACTCTTGAAGCAATACCTTCACCCGAAACTTTCACATGGTAGGTTTTATTCACCTGCCCGGAGGGGTGCGCGAGCCTGTTTGCCGCCTGCCCGTCGTTCGTCATGATCAGCAGCCCCTCGGAGTTCATGTCCAGCCTGCCGACGGGATAGACCCTCGCGCCGCAGTCCGCCGTAAGCTCCGCGACGGTTTTTCGCCCGCGCTCGTCCTTCATCGTCGTAACATATCCGCGCGGCTTGTGCAGCATTATGTAAACCGGCTCCTCGCGGCCCTCAATGCTCTTCCCGTCCACCTCAATGAGGTCCCAGTCGGGATTCGCCTTCTGCCCGATGAAGGCCCTTTCGCCGTTTACGAGCACGCGGCCCTCTTCTATCATCCGCTCCGCCTCGCGCCGGGATGCTATCCCGGCCTCGGCGATTATTTTTTGCAGACGTACCGTTTCCATCTGATTTTCCTTTCAAAGTAAATTGCAGCCGCTTATTGCAGCGGCGCTCCGGACTGCGGCGAGTATTCGTTTGCGAGATACCACGCCCATCGGACGCGTTCCCAGAAGCCGAGCGGCACGGACTCGTCCACGCCCACAGTTTCCGCGTAAACAAGCTGCGTTTCCGCCACCGGCTGGCCGTTTACATATATCCGCAGAAGCCCCGCCGTATCGCCCCGGCGCACCTCGGCCCAGGCAAAGCGCGGCAGGCTCTCCCGCAGGCTCACCTCGTCGCCCTTTTTTACAAATACGCGCACCTGCGCGGCGGCCTGAATGCCCACGCTCCCGCTCTCGCCCGATATGACCGGCAGGGTGAAAAGCGTCTTCCCCGGCTCCACTGCCGTGACCGTCTCGTAATTTTCAAAGCCCCAGTCGTACAGCGCGGCGTGATCCGCCCAGTCGTTCCCGTCGCGCAGCGTAACGCAGATAAGGCGCGTCCCGTTCCTCTTGCAGGCCGAAACGAGCGTGCGCCCGGCCTTCGACGTATAGCCCGTTTTCAGTCCCTCGCAGCCCTCGCACTGCCACAGCAGCTTATTGTGGTTTGAAAAATATCTGCTCTCGGAAAGGCGTATCTCCTTCGTTGAGGCAATAAGCGCCAGCTCCGGATCGTCCATTGCTGCGGCGGCAAGGATGGCCATGTCCCGCGCGGTGGAATAATGCTCAGGATCGTCCAGCCCGTGCGGATTTGAAAAATGCGAGTTTTCCATGCCAAGCTCCGCCGCCTTCGCGTTCATCATTTCCGCAAAGGCCGCGACGCTGCCCGCCGCGTGGCATGCAAGCGCCACCCCGGCGTCGTTCCCCGAGGCAAGCAGCAGCCCGTAGAGCAGTTCGCGCACGGAGCAGCTTTCGCCGGGGACCAGACCCATGGACGAGCCCTCCGTCAGCGCCCACTCGCGCTTTATCTCAACGGTCTCATCAAGCCCGCAGTGCTCGAGCGCCACGAGCGCCGTCATTATCTTCGTAGTACTGGCGATGAGCATTTTTTCGTCCGCGTTTTTTTCGTAGATAACGGTCCCGCTCTCCGCGTCCATCAGAACGCAGGCCTCGGCGGATACCTCCGGCCCGGCCGCCCCCGCCGAGGCGCAGAGCAGCAGAGCGGCGGCAAGGCTCAGCGCCGCTGCCGCCGCACGTTTAACGAAGCTTTTAAAGATCAATATTCTTCATCTTTCCTGTTCTTATTCGGAAGCATATCCTTTATTTTATCAAGGATATCCGGCACGGCGTCCACAAGCTTTTCGGCCGTGCTCTCCGGCGCGGGCTGCGCGCTTATCATTCTCACGCTGCCGTCCTTTACAACGAGGAAGGCCACGGGCGAGATGTTCACCCCCGCGCCGCTGCCGCCGCCGAAATTGTTCGCGCTGCCCGGCTGATGGTTCTTCGTCTGAAAATCCGATCCGCCCGAGGCGAAGCCGAAGCTGACCTTTGAAACAGGGATAAGAGTTATCCCGTCGTCGGTTTTTATCGGCGTGCCGACGATGGTGTTCACGTCCACCATCTCTCTTATTTTGCTCATTGTTGTTTCCATCAATTCGCCTATGGGATGCTTTTCCATAATTTTGCCGTCCTTTCGCTTATTGCTTCGTTCCGCTCAGTTTCATATACCGCACACCGGCGGATATTGCTATAGCCAGCGCCGCGCCGACCCGTATTCTTATGTCCGCGTGGGCATACACCCGGCTTTTTGACGCCGTGAAGTCCACGCTGTTTCTTACGTCCATACTTTTTATCCTGAAATTGCTCTGCAAAAAAGGGACCACCATTCCCGCTCCGGCGGACGCCGCGCCGAAGCTCAGCGCCGCTCTGGCCGGGTCCGGCGCGGCGGCGCAGAAGCTCAGCTCGAGCTTTTTTATGATGAGGCTCCTCTTAAGCTTGCCCAATGTCTGCGTAATTATCGGCAGCAGCTCACGAAAATTTTCCAGTCCTCCGCCGAGCTTTTCGCCGAGTGAGGCCTTTTCGCCGCTTTTTTTCTTCTTTTCCTTTTTCGGCTTTTTATCCTTTTTCTCTCCGCGGGGCTTTTCCTTATCCTCATTTTTCGGCGCGAGGTCAACCCTTTTCCTTATCGCGCCGATGCGAAGCCACAGTCTGAAGCCCTCCTCGGAATACTCCGCCTCGCCGCCCACGGGAAGCGCCAGCAGCAGCGTCAGAAGCAGAAGCACGGCGCAGATGATATAAAGCGCTGTCATTTCATCCTCCTCCGCGCCGCCCTACACGTCCAGCAGCGTTATCTGCGTTTCGCCCGGGGCCGTACCCGCGAGCAGATCGTTTTTCGGCAGCTCCTCCAGCTCCGGCAGCTCCTCGAGCGACGAAAGGCCGAAGGCGCGCAGGAAGCCCGCCGTCGTCCGGTATATAACGGGTCTTCCGGGAACGTCCAGCCGCCCGCAGGGCTCAATAAGCTCCCGCTCCGTGAGCAGGCCGACGGTGTAAGAGCTGTCCACCCCGCGCAGCTGCTCTATATACGTCTTCGTCACGGGCTGGAAGTACGCCACGATCGTCAAGACCTCCATTGCGGAGGGCGAAAGCTTCGGCGGCTTTCGCGTTTCAAGCGCGCGGCGGACAAATTCGCCGTTTTCCGGCGCGGAGCAGAGCTGAAGACTGTCCTCCAGCCGCAGAAGCCGCACGCCGCGCCGCTCATACGAATATCCGTCCGCAAGCCTCCGGGCCGAGGCAAGGACATCGTCCTCCTCCGCGTCCAGCAGTGCGCAGAGGCGCTTTACCGGCACGGGATCACCCGCGGCGAAAAGAATGCTTTCAATTATCGAATCGATCTCATGCTCCATCGTTTTCCGCCTCCTCAGCGCCGCCGTCCTCCGGCATCTGCGCAAGATATTCGCCGTTTTCCTCAATGAGCAGCAGGCTCCCGCTCCTGCAAAGCTCCAGCACCGCGATGAACGACGCCACAAGCTCCGAGCGCCCCGAAGCGCCCCGGAAAAGCTCCGTTACGCGAATGCGGCGCGTACTGCGCATTTTGAGCATTATCTGATCGGACTTTTCCCCGATGGGGTAAACGAGCCTCGCCGGGGCCGCGAAGCTCTCCGGCACGCCCGCCCGCTCAGGCTCCCGCGTAAGTATCGCCAGCAGCGCGGCGGCAAGCTCCGCCGGATCGTGCCGGTAGCGATAGCCGCGCTCCCTTCCGAGCGGCTCCGGCGGCTTGACGTATATCCCCTCGCCGCGCGGAGCCAGGGCCGCGAGCCTGTCCGCCATGCGCTTCATCCGCTCATATTCGCGGCGGCGGCTCAGCTCCTCAAGCGAGCTTTTCAGCTCGTCCAGCTCCTCCACCGGCTCCGCGCCCGCCAGAAGCGTTTTTGCCTTGATGTACATGAGGTGCGAGGCCATCTCGATAAACTCGCTGGCTATCTCGAGATCCATGTGCTTCATCCGCTCGAGCCAGTCAAGATACTGCTCAAGGATGAGCGATATTTTTATGTCCTTTATTTCGACGCGGTTGCGGCTGAGCAGCTGCAGGATCAGCTCAAGCGGCCCGTCAAAATCCGTATTCTCGCTTTTGCTTTTGACGACTCCGTCAAGATGAAAGCTCAGCGTGTCCAGTATGGCCGCCTCCTTTGCCGCTCACAGCAGATTTACAAGGTCAAAGCCCGCGCGGGCGATGACGAAAAGCTTGTCGAAGATAAAATACGCCGCGTCGTTCAGCTTCGCCGTTACCGTGCCGGAGAGCATTACGAGCAGGACAAGCAGCATGCCGTATTTTTCATAGCGCATGAGCTGCATGTATATTCTGTCCGGCAGGAGGGCAAACAAAACCTTCGACCCGTCCATCGGCGGGATGGGAATGAGGTTGAAAAGCCCGAGGCAGATGCTGAGATACGCCGTGGTATCTAAAAGCTGAAGCACCGCCGTCCCCCACGAGAGCTTCACGAGCGGCGGCGTTATCAGCCCGCGAAGGAAGAGCACAACGCAGGCAAGGACGAGGTTCGATACCGGCCCGGCCAGCGCCGTTATGGCCATGCCGCGCTTTGGATGGCGAAAATTCATCATGTTCACCGGCACGGGCTTTGCCCAGCCCACCTTGAAGACCACAAGCATTATGAGTCCCACGGGGTCAATGTGCCGCAGAGGATTGAGTGAAAGGCGCTTATGCGTCTCGGCGGTATCGTCGCCCATCGCAAGTGCCGCCAGCCCGTGGCAGAGCTCATGCACCGTCATGCACACCACGGCGGGGATAACGGATATGAGCAGGTCCGCCAGGTACGACCAGTCAAGATTTTTTATTACGTCGGCAAAGCTCAAATCGCGCACCGCTTTTCGATCTCGTCGATAAGGACCTCACGGTTCAGTCCCGTCTCCGCCGAGAAGGGAACGACGACGTCGTCCTCCCCCAGCTCGAGGGTCTGGCGGATAAGGGCAAGGTTTGGCTCTATCTCGCTTTTCTTCAGCTTGTCGAGCTTATTGGCCACGACTATCATCGGGCACTGCGCGCCCCGGAACCACTGCGCCATGGTAACATCGTCCCGCGTGGGCTTATGGCGCGCGTCAACGATGAGGCAGCCCGCCGTTATAAGCTCCTGCCGGGCAAAATAGCTCTCCATGAGCCGCCCCCAGCGGTCGCGTTCGGCCTGCGAGACCTTAGCGTAGCCGTAGCCGGGAATATCGGCAAGATATATCGCGCCGTCCACGAGGAAGTAATTGATATGCACCGTTTTGCCCGGCTGCGCACCGACGCGGGCAAAATTTTTGCGTCGCACGAGCGTATTTATGACGGAGGATTTGCCGACGTTCGAGCGCCCGGCAAAGACTATCTGCGGTCTGCCGTCGGCAATGAAGGCCTCGGGCTTTACCGCCGAGGTCACAAACTCCGTTTTCTGAAAATTCATATGTCCGCCTTTCTCTCCAGCAGCACCACGGCGCGGGCGGCAATACCCTGCCCGGAGCCGGTGAAGCCCAGCCCCTCCTCCGTGGTGGCCTTAACGCTTATGTTCTCCACGTCCGTGCCGATGGCTTCGGCTATCCTCCAGCGCATCGCGGGGACGTATTGGGCCAGCTTCGGCCGCTGCGCGATTATCGTTATATCCGCGTTCACGAGGGCGTAGCCCCGCTCCTCAATGAGCGCCGAAACGTGCTCAAGGAGCCTTATGCTGTCTATCCCCCGGTATTTTTCGTCCGTATCCGGGAAGTGCTGTCCGATATCCCCCAGCGCCAGAGCGCCGAGCATGGCGTCCATCAGCGCGTGCAGCGCCGCGTCCGCGTCCGAATGCCCCAGAAGCCCCAGCTCATACGGGATCTCCACCCCGCCGAGGACAAGTTTCCGCCCCGTCTCGAGGCGGTGAACGTCGTACCCCTCGCCTATCCTCATGCCCAGTCTCTCCCTTCCAGTATCGCCGCGCCGAGCAGAAGGTCGCCGGGCGTTGTTATCTTGATGTTTTCATATGAGCCATCGGAAAGGCTCACGCTCATTCCCAGCCGCTCAACGGCGGAGGAATCGTCCGTTATCTCCGCTCCATCCTCAACAGCCTTAGCAAGCGCGGCCTTTATAAGCTCCGCGGAAAATACCTGCGGAGTCTGCGCGGCAAAAAGCTCGTCCCGCAGCGGCGTTTCCGTTATAACGCCGTCCTGCGCCCGTTTGAGCGTATCCTTTACGGGGACGGCCGGAATGGCCGCGCCGGTTTTCGCCGCAAGCTCCACCGTCCGCGCGATGATATCCTCCGTCACGAGCGGGCGCGCGCCGTCATGTATCGCGGCAAGCTCCGCCGCGCGGCTTATGTGCATCAGCCCGCGATAAACGGACTCAGCCCGCGTCGCGCCGCCGCGCACTATCTCGCGGACCTTTTTGAAGCCGTAATCGCGGCACAGGCCGCCGATCGGTGCTATGAGCTCCTCGCGGGTAACGATGACTATCTCGTCTATCGCGCCGCTGAGCTCAAGCTGCATGACGCTGCGCGCAATGACGGGGCTCCCGCCGAGCAGGGCCATTATCTTGTCCTCGCCCTGCATGCGCCGCGAGCTGCCCGCCGCCGCGACGACAGCCGCCGTATACGGCCTTTTTGCCGCTTCGGCCTCTTTTTTGCGCCTGAACAGTCCCATGCCGCTCCCGCTCCCTTCCGCCTCATATTGATATTAAGATAGTATACCACATTTTCCCGAATATAACAACCATCGCGGGAGGCAAAATGGCGAATCTCCGGCTTGACAAAACAGACCGAACGGTCTATTATTTTTACAAGCCCCGCAGAGGACTGCAAAAAACAGGGCAAAGGAGCATAACGCAATGCCGACCGTTACCTCAAACTATGACAAGGCGCGGGACGCCATGTCCACCGAATTTCTCCGCTACGACCAGGAGCGAATGATACGGAGATTTTCGCTTGATCACGACGAAGACTACATATACGTGACCTTCCTGAGCCGCCGGTACCGCATCAGCCGCTCGGACGGACGCGTTGAATGTCTCGCCGGGCCGGACGCCCCCTTTTTGGCCGGTTACAACGAGGCGATGACGATCTATGACGTGCTCTGCTGCTCCAGGGAGGACTGCCGCCCCGCCCATGAATTTGTGAGCGTCAGCTCCCTCTCCTCGGTTATGGGCGGCAGTCTCTCCGGGGGACGGGACTTTTTTCAGCGCGACGCCGAGCTTTTCGACGGCCGGGTCGACGAGCTTCGCCGCGCCTGCCTGAAGCTCTCCGGCAGGGAGCTTTCCGGCGGCGACACGGCCTTTGAATTTGAGCTTTTTCCGTCTCTGTCCGTTGAGCTGCGCTTTTGGAGCTCGGACGATGAATTTCCCGCAAGCCTTCGCCTGCTCGCCGATGCAAACATTCTCGATTTCATGCACTACGAAACGCTGATGTTCGCGCTCAGTCATCTGCTGGGTCTGATAGAAAAGGAGCTGGACGCATGAAAAAGGGAGAGGAATCGCGGCGGCATATTATCCGCTGCGCCGCGGAGCTGTTCTGGAGCAGGGGCTACCACGCCACCGGGCTGAACGATATACTTGCCCTCGCCGGACTACCCAAAGGCTCTTTTTATTTTCATTTCGGCGGCAAGAAGGACTTGGCCTCCGCCGTGATCTCATACTATGATTCCGTGCTCTTCGGCAAATTCCGCGAGCTGGCCGCAGGAAGAGCCTGGCCGGAATTTATCGACGGTCTTTTCGACCTTATTGAGGGGCGCGCGGGCGACGGTACGTTTCGCGGCTGTCCGTTCGCCGTGATGGGCATGGAGCTGGCCGTTTCCGAGCCGGAGCTGGCCGCGCAGTATTCCTCCGCGCTCTCGGAGCTTCAGGACCTCTTCCTCTCCGTACTGCTTTTCTCCGGACTTTCACCGGAGCAGGCAGGCATTCTGGCCGAGCGAATGCTGTTCATATACCAGGGCGGGGTGCTCCGCGCGCGGATAAGCGGCGACACGGGATATTTGCAGCGGCTGAAAAGCGCCATGAAGGATACATTTACGCAGTACCGCTCTTCTTGCGGTACTGAGACAGGAGGCATTATATGAGCACGGTCATTCTTTCCTGCACAACGCTGCTTGAATACGTTGGCCACGCGCAGCGCAAATGCGGAACGGATTTCCCCGTTATCGAGCTCGACCGGAAATACCATTCCGATCCCGCGAAGATGCGCGAGCATATAATAAGCACGCTCTCCGGGCTTCCGGACGGGACGGACACCGTACTCGCGGCAATGGGCTTCTGCGGCGGCGTGTTCGCGCAAATTGAGACGGCGGATGCCGCACTTATCCTTCCGCGTGCCGACG
>CAKTED010000016.1 GCA_934546725.1 uncultured Oscillospiraceae bacterium
CTCGCCGTTAAAACATCGCTCCGTAAATCTTGTTGCTTCTTCCGGATTCATGGATAAGTCCTCCTGTATAAAGACTTTTGAAAAACGGCTCGAAAAAAAACAGCCGCTCATTAAACAACAGGCAGGGTATGATTCATACCCTGCCTATTGTATCACAGAAAAGCGAAAAATGCTTCTCAAAATTTTAATTTTTTACGATCAGATGGGATTTGCCTTGATGTACTCAAGCTCCTCGTTGAAGTCGGAGCCAAGCCAGTACGGTTCGGGAGTAAGATCCTCGCCGCGCTCCTTCTTCGCAAGAGCCTCCTTGACCTTGTCAGGAGTTGCGGGAAGAGCGTAGATACGAACGCCGATGGCGTTGTTGATGGCGTTGATAACTGCCATATGGCCGGAGCTCTGGAAGCACTCGGAGCAGCCTGCGGAGCCCTGGGGACCAAGCGGACGAGGAGTCTCAAGGTAGAGAACGTTGAAGTCATCGGGAATAGCGTCGATCTGAGGAACGCCGCAGCCCGCGATGGTGTTGTACTTCTTCGTCTGCTCATAGTCCTCGCTGAGAGCGAAGCCGATGGAGTGGGAAAGTCCGCCGTAGGCCTGGCCGTCAACTGCAAGCTTGTTGCCGATGGTTCCAACGTCCGCCGCGCAGGTATACTTGAGAACCTGGGTCTTGCCGGTGTTTACGTCAACCTCGACGAGGCAGGTGTTTACGCCGTACATGAACTCGGCGTCCTTATCGCCCTCGCCGGAGTTGGGATCGATTCCGGGAGGCAGGCCAAGACCAAACTGGTCATAGTGACCGATGTACTTGGTGGGAATGCCCTCGGCGACCATCTCGTCATAGGTGCGGTATGTGCCGTCCGCCTTGCGCATGGCATCCATGAGCTTGTTGCAGCCGTCTATGATGGCGTTGCCGGTCATGTAGTGCTGACGGCTTGCGGCGGAAATGCCGGAGTCGGGGCAGCGGGGCAGCTCGTTCATGACGAGGTGAACCTGGCTGGCCTTGATGCCAAGAGGCTCAAGAGCCTTGACGGTGTGGGTAAGAGCGCCGATGTCGCCGCCCTGGCCAACGTCCTCCCAGGTGTTGTAGTTGGTGACGGTTCCGTCCGGATTGAGCTCAATGGCGCAGTCGGAGGAATCTATGAAGCCGATGGTGCAGAGGAAGCCGCCAAGGCTGACACCAACGCCCATGTGCTTACCCTCGGCCTTGCCCTTTTCAGCCAAAGCCTTATACTCATCGTAGTAGGGCTTGATCATCTCAAGCAGCCTGGGATAGGGATAAGCCTTGTAGGGACGGCTGTTTATGGTCTCGTCGCCGGGGCGGGCGCAGTTCTTGTAGCGGAACTCCCAGGGATCCATGCCGATCTTCTCGGCGGCCATATCGATGAGAGCCTCGGTGGTGGTGTAGATCTGGGGAGCGCCGAAGCCGCGGTACGCGGTGTTGAAGGCGTGGTTCGTGGCGACGCCGCGAACAAGACCCTTGAAGTTGGGGATATTGTAGCCGTGGAAGCCGACGGTGACGAGGTTGTTGAAGATTTTGCCGGCAACGACGGCGTATGCGCCGTGGTCAAGGCCGCAGTCATACTCGGCGGCGAGAATCTTGCCATCCTTATCAACGGCGATCTTGCCGTTGGTGTAGGTGGCGGAGCGCTTGCCGGTCATGTGGTTGAACTCATCCCAGCTCAGGGACAGGCTGCAGGGGCAGTCAAGCACGAGAGTGGCAAGAGCGCAGAGAACGTAGGTGCTGGGAGTGATGGCGTAGCCGAAGGCGCCGCCGGCCGGGTTCATGATCATGCGGATATTCTCTTTGGGGTAGTTGAGACCGAGCGCTATGGTATCGGTACACTCGGTGAGAGCCTGAACCTTACACTGAAGGGTGAGCATTCCGTCAGGATCAAAGTAGGAAATGATGCTGTCTGACTCGATGGGCAGGTGGGGCTCATGCTGAGAATGGAAGCTGCCCTCAATGACGTAATCGGCATCCTCAAAGACCTCCTCGGGATCCTCTCCCTTGAAAACGGGCTGCTCCATGTAGAAGTTGGGCATTGCCTCGAAGAGCTGAACGGCGTTGGGAGCCGCAGCCTCGGGCAGGGTGGTGTAAACGGGCAGAGGCTCAAGATTCTGCTTTACCTTCTTTGCGGCCTCTCGCGCATGCTCACGGGTGTCAGCGCAGACGAGCGCGACAACGTCGCCCTTGCGGCAGACCTTCTTGCCGCAGATGACGGGGAACACGGTGAGCGCGTTGCCCTTCTGGCGCTGAACAATGGCGGGAACCTCCATGTTGTTGTCGCCGGGGACGTCCTTTGCGGTGAGAACTCTGATAACGCCGGGCATCTTCTCGGCCTCGGAGGTATCAATGCTGATGATGTTGGCGTGCAGAGACTCGGAGAGAACGACAGCCAGGTGAACGACTCCCTCCGGAACCTTCAGCTCAATGTCGTTGCCATAGTCGGCAAGGCCGAGAACCTTGGGAAGAGCGGCCGGACGGGGGTGGGCAGAGCCGTAGATATCCTTCTCGCCGTCGAAATCATAGGTGATGTCCGCCATGGTCTTCTCGCCGCGCATGACGGCGGCGGCGGCCATAACGGCGTCTACGATCGGCTTGTAGCCGGTACAGCGGCAGACGTTCTTATGTACGCGGAACCATTCGCGGACCTCCTCGCGGGTGGGGTTGGGGTTTTTGGAGAGAAGTCCGTAGGCAGACATGATAAAGCCGGGGGTGCAGAAGCCGCACTGAACGCCTCCGTAGGTTATCCACGCCTGCTGCAGGGGGTGAAGGTTGGCGGCGGTGCCAAGACCCTCGATGGTGATGATCTGTGCGTGCTCCTCAACGGTCTTCATCTTTTTGGTGCAGGAGCGGATGACCTCGCCATTATAGATAATGGAGCAGGCTCCGCAGACGCCAATGCCGCAGCCTACCTTTACGCCGGTGAGGCCCATGCGGCGAAGAACCGTGGAAAGAGTGTCCTTCTCGGGGTCATAGACAACGGGTCTTTCAACGCCGTTTATGTCTATGCGCAGTCTCTGAAGTTTCATATGTTCTCCTTTCCGTATCCTTGAGTACGTTGTGGGTGTTTTAAGCAAACATAGTGACTCAATATAAGCTTATTATAATATGATTTTGCCTTATGTGCAATATCAATTTGCAATTTTTTGATGTCAAACCGCCCAGAAAAGCCGCCGATATGGGAAAATATTATACTTAATTGCATATAATGGAGAACAAAGACAAAAGCGAACAAATTCATGTTTTTGCGGCGGAAAAGCTTTTTGCCATCTTTGCGCGTTTAAGGATATTGACTATTGCTGAAGTTGTTACTATAATCCAGTGTATCGATGGAAAGAAAGGAAAAGAAAATGAAATTCAGAGAGATGAAGGGCAATATTCTGCTGCTGATAACCGCGCTCATATGGGGCAGCGCCTTCGTGGCGCAGAGCGTCGGCATGGAGCATATAGGGGCGTTTACGTTCCAGTGTACGCGTTCGCTTGTCGGCTCGGCTGTGCTCGTGCCGGTGTTCCTCATAAAGGATGCCGTGAAAAAAAGAAGCGGCGCCTGCGCAGAGGCGAAGAAGAGCAGCAGAGCAACGCTTTGGAAGGCCGGAGTGATTTGCGGCATTATAATGACGGTAGCGTCGAATCTCCAGCAGGTCGGGATACAGTATACAACGGCGGGCAAGGCGGGCTTTATTACTGCGCTTTACATAGTCATAGTGCCGGTGCTTGGACTGTTTATGGGCAAAAAGCTGTCAGCGAGAATATGGCTGTGCATTGCAATGGCGCTCGTGGGGCTTTATCTTCTGAGCATGACCGGGGGCTTCAGACTGTCAAAGGGCGATACGCTCGTGCTTTTGTGCGCGGTTGCGTTTTCGTTCCATATTGTAACGGTGGATCATTATGTGTCGCTCGTGGACGGCGTTAAGCTCTCATGCATTCAGTTCATGGTATGCGGCGTGCTTTCGGGAATAATGATGCTGATATTTGAAAGGCCGACACTTTCGGGGCTTGCGGCCGCCGCAGGGCCTGTACTTTACGCGGGCGTTCTGTCATGCGGAGTAGGCTATACCTTCCAGATAATAGGACAGAAATACACAAAGCCGACGGTGGCGTCGCTGCTGATGAGCCTTGAGTCTGTTTTTGCAGTTATAGCCGGAATGCTCGTGCTGCATGAAATACCTGCGGCGCGCGAGACTGTGGGCTGCGTTATCATGTTTGCGGCGATAATCATAACCCAGCTGCCGGAGCGGAAAAAGGCTGTGGCCTGATGTGGAGCGCATAATGGAAAAGGGTCGGACGAGCTGTGCTTCGTCTGACCCTTTTTGTGCTGTTCTGGAGTATGTGGAGTCGTTTCCGTGGAGGAACCATTCGTTGGATTCTTCGGTCGCTTCGCTCCCTCTGAATGACGTGCGGGAGGTGAAGTGCGCAGCGGGGGCGGCGGTAACGTGGACGTGGAGACCCGAGGTTTCCGTCATTCAGAGGGCGAAGCCCGTGGAATCCCCCACGCAGGGGCACACGCGTCAATATCAGCCGCGCGAAGGCTTATTCAAAGTAATCCTGTATGAGCTTTGACGAGCAGATCATTGCCACGCCGATGCATATTGTCCCGAAAGCGGCTATAAATGCGTTTATGCTGCCAAAGGCGGTGAATATCGAAAGGCAGTCAATAATGCCGACGACCAGCATCCAGATGCGAACGGTGCGCGCCTTTACGGCGCAGCCGCCGGAGAAGGCGCAGGCATACAGCGAGCGGGCGAATTTATACGCGTTGTAAAAGCAGAAAATGTTGATGAACGCCATAGCGCAGGAAATAAGAATGAGCAGAAAGCCTATGGCAATGGAGACCGCCACTGTAAGACCGGAGTAGTCGGTGAAAATGTTGAAATAGGGGACGTAGCTGAAGAAATACGGAATGGCGGAGGAAATGAACATCACGATGAGACCGCCAATAAACAGAAGACCGACGCAGACCCAGAGAATTATCCATATCGCCATGAGAAAGCCGTAGTTCATTTTCATGCCCGTGGGCTTGAAAGGAGCGGTTGTCGACGTGGCGGAGGCGTAAAGCAGCCACAGCGATATGGAGAACAGAATGGCAAAAAGATTGAAGCTTGACGAGACAAGGCTGAGTACGGCGCCCGCCGTGACGAGAATGGTCATTATGAGAAAAAGCTGCGAGGAAAAGGCGGCGCGAAGCGTATCAACGTTTATGAACCGGCCGCCGCCAGTGGTTGCGTGCTCCTCGCCCCAGCCGCAGTTGGGGCAGAAGCGTCCCTGCTCGGGGAGCTGATTGCCGCATTTTGGACAAAACATGAAATGTCGCTCCTTTTATATATTTTAAAGAGAATTTTCGGTCCTGTGGATCAGGTCGTTCTGCATGTCTGTGCCAAGCTCAACGAAATAGGCGGAATAGCCCGCGATGCGGACGACGAGGTCGCGGTACGTCTCGGGATCGGCCTGCGCGGCGCGCATCGTGTCCGCGGAGACGATGTTGTACTGCACCTCAAGGCCGCCTTCGTCAAAATACGTCTTCGTCATTTCGATGAGAGAATCCTTTGCCGATTCCGTGTTCACGGCGGAGGGATGAATGCGCAGATTCAGCGCGATACCGTCCATATAGCGGCTCTGATCGTATACGAGGGAGGAGTTGAAAACGGCGGTGGGGCCGCTCTTGTCTCTGCCCTGAGCGGGAGAGGCGGCGTCTGCGATGGGCTCGCCGGTCCTGCGGCCGTCCGGCGTGGCCCAGGTGGTGTAGCCCTGAGCTACGTGGTCCGCAGCACCGTAAAGGCCGGACTTGTAGTAGCGCGTGCGCTTGCTGTAACACTCACCGCAGATATTGTAGTAGAGGTCACAGATCCACTTCATTTCAATGTCCGCATACGGGTCGCCGTTGCCGAAGTGCGGGACCTCCGCCAGAATGCGCTGCCGCAGCTCCTCATAGCCCTCCCAGTTTGCCATGACGGCGTCATAAAGCTCGCGGGTGGTGCAGAGCTTTTTGTCAAAGCACATGTATTTGATAGTCGTGAGCGAGTCGGCTATCGTTGCAAGACCGGTGGCGGTGCCGCCGTAGGAATTATACTTGCAGCCGCCCTGAGCCGCATCGCGTCCCTTCTCCATGCAGCCCTCCATGGATATGGAAAGGTCGGCGTGGGTGCAGAGCCAGGTGGATATGTACTCGGTGTAGTTGTTAACGCTTACGAACCACTTGAGGATATAGCGCGTCATCTGCTCAACGGCGTCGCGCACCTGCTCAATGGAGGTCATATCGTAAAGGTAGCCCGTGTGCAGCGGGGCCTGTTTGCCGTTGAAGGGGTTTATGCCGTTGTTTATCGCCATGTCGAAAACCACGCCGTAGTGAATGCTGGCGTGCGGCGCGTGAACGCCGTTGGGAGCGGGATAGTCCGTTCCGCAGCCTACGATCTCCTGACAGCCGATAACGCCGTAGTCGCGCGCATCCTTCAGCTCGAAGTTCAGCTCGCGGATAAGGCCGGGGATAATGACCTCGTCGTTCTGGAAAAGCGGCAGGCCGCCGACGAGCTTCGAGGTCTCGATGGCGCAGTGCCACAGCTCCTGCGGGGTGTTTTTATTGATGCGCAGGGAGATGGTCGGGTCATGCAGCAGCAGACGGCCGACGGTCTCGAGCACCATGAAGGTGACGGGGTTCGTTGCATCCTCGCCGGTGTCGGGGTCAACACCGCCTATGGTGGTGTGCTGATAGGTGTTGCCAATGCCGGTGGTCTGCGCAAGGCGGCCGAGGCCGCCGCCGTAGAAGCAGTTTGCCTTGAGAAAGAAGGCGTCCACTATCTCCTGCGCCTCGTCGAGAGTTATGCGGCCCTCCTCAAGATCCTTTTTGAGGAACGGCCATGTGTACTGGTCACAGCGGCCGAAGGAGGGGGAGGGGTAGCCGCCCGCTATCTGGAGCAGCAGCTGATACATCATCGTGAGCTGACAGGCCTCCCAGAAGGTGCGCGCGGGCTTTTCGGCGATCCACGCAAGGCCGTCGGCCATCATTTCAAGCTCGGCGCGGCGTTTGGGATCCTGCTCGACCCTTGCCTTTTCGGCGCAGGTCTCGCCATAACGGCGGCAGAGCGCAGAGCCCGCGTCGCAGGCGAGCACGGCGGACTGATAGAACATGTATCTGTCCATGTCCTCGCCCATGATGTTGCCCTCGTGAGCGTCAAGAAAGGCCTGCGCCTGAGCGCGTATGGCGCCGTAGCCGACGTTTATTATCTTTTTGTAGCCCGCAACGAGGTGACCGACCGGGATCATCATAAGCCCCATGCCCTGGCCGTAATCCGAGGCGAGCAGCTCGGAAAATTCCTTATAGCCGTGCGGCTGCCAGGCCTCGGCCATCTGCATCATGAGCTTATCCTTCCAGTAATCCTGAATCTCGTTGAGCGCGTCGATATCCTCCTGACCGATGCAGAGGGCTATGCCGTCCTCGCGCTCGTTATTGTGATAAAGGCCGTCCTCGCGCTTTTCCCAGCCCTGCTGGGCAAGCGTATGAACAAAGCCCGCGCCCATCCAGACGGGGTCGCTCGTGGTCCCGCAGAAATATTTGCTCTTTGAGCCGACTATGAGCTCAAAATCCTCAACGGGGCAGGTAATGCGCTCACAGACGTATTTGAATATGAGCGGGCGCTGGATTATGGGGACGACATGCGCATAAAGCTTATGCGCCTCGGTGGAAAGAACGGTCCTTTCGGCGTCCGTCCTGATGCACCTGTCGCGGATGAGCTGGCGCATGTGAAGAATACGGTCGGTGGCAGGTCTGAATTTGTACATATGTCGGGCTCCTTTCATACCAATGGCGCCGGAAACCGCCATGCGAATATGTTTTTAAATATAAATTATTTTACATCAGACTTTGTGAGATGTCCACAGAAAAATATATGAAGCCCGATGCAAATATCGGATAATTATGATAATAAAATGCATCGGACAGGGTCTGAAGGTGCATAAAGAACTGCGCGCGGAGTAAAAATAGTGAAAATGCCTGCGGAACATTTTGAAAACCGGTGCGTCTAAAAGGCATGCCAGTCAGAACAGGAGGAAAAATTGATATGAAAAAAATAATGGCATTTACCTTTGCAGCTGTTATGCTGCTTGCATTTGGAGCCTGCGGAAACACGGACTCAGGCAATAACGGAGGCGCGGCAACCAATCCGCCTGCATCCACGGAGCCGGATAACGGCGCAAGCTCCGTTCAGCCCACTGTGGACGAGATATGGGCGGCGATTGAAGAAAAGATCAGCGACGATATTCCCGCCAGCGAGGATCTTGATGCCGAGACGGTAAAGACGCTCACGGGCATTGATGCGGACAAATTCGAGGAGTTCATATATAAATATCCCCTCATGAACGTTCACGCGACGGAGTTCCTTGTGGCCAAATGCAAGGATGGCGAGCTTGACGCCGTTAAGGAACAGATCCTTGCCCATCAGAAGACTGCCGAGGAGCAGTGGCAGCAGTATCTCCCGGAGCAGCTCGAGCTGGTGCAGAATTACAGGCTTGAGACGAACGGAAATTATATTCTCTTCTGCATCTCCTACGGCGCGGATACCGCCGCGGAGGTCTTTAACGGCTTCTTCGAGTAAAAATTGTGGACGCGGAGGACGAAGTCTCCGTCGTTCAGAGACCGCAGGCCGTGGAATCCCCCGCGGAGGGGCACATACCCTGTCAGTGGACATGGGAGAGTAACGGTCTCCTCCGTCATCCTCGCGAAGCGGGGATCCCCCGGTCAGGGGCGGAGCAGTACGTCAGTGTTTGCCTTAAGCACCCCATGGAATCCCCCGCGGAGGGACGGAGCGGCACGATGTTGCTACCCTGTCGCAATCAACCGGGGGATTCTTCGGTCGCGTTGCTCCCTCTGAATGACGTGCAGGAGATGAGGTGCGCAGCAGGGTGTGGCGGTGATCGTTGGCAATGAGCGCGTGACGTGCATGCAGTGGACGCGGAAAGCCTACCACCTCCGTCATTCAGAGGCCGCAGGCCGTGGAATCCCCCGCGGAGGGGCAGCGCAGTACGATGTCATAACAATAACAACAAAAAAGACTCACGGCGGCGGGAAATACCGTACAGCCGTGAGTCTTTGCCTTTTTATGGAAACACCTGAGAAAAATTATTTTCTGAAGCCGGGGCCCATGGTGCAGAAGGCCATGGTGAGCTCAATGTCGCTCAGGCGGTGACCGCCGTCATCACGGCTGACGGTCTCGGGAACGGGGAAGGGATAATCCATGGCCACGAGAGCGTCGTTCATGATGATGCCGGAGCCGTGCAGCTCCTCAGCGTGCAGCAGAGAATAGAGGAGGGCCGCGCCGCCGACCTCGGGCGGGATCATGGCCGGGAAGCCGGGCATTGCAAAGGGGCTCTTGCCATCGGGCATTTTGGAAAGGTCCACGCGGCCCACGCCCGCCGGGGTGAGGCAGAAGACGTAGACCAGCGAGGTAGCCGCCGCCTTGCCGGCGGTATAGATGCTGCCGCCGATCATGGGCGGGCAGTAATGGAACTGTGTGGCGCTGTATGTAACTATGCCGTGGCCACGCTCGACCATTTTGGGGACGAATTCCTTTATGGCGAGCATGACGCCGCGGCCGGAGATGGCGTAGGACATGTCAAGATCGTTGATGGTGGAGCCGAGCACGGGGCCGTTCAGGCGCATGTTCATGGCGTTGTTTATGAGCATATCCACCTTGCCGAACTTCTCAAAGGCTTTTGCCGCGAGGTTTTTAACGTCCTCCTCGCTGGAAATATTCGTTTTGACGAAAAGGGCGACGTCCGCGCCGTTTTCCTCGTTTATCACGCGCTGAGTTTCTGCTCCGTTCACCTCGTTAAGATCGGCCACGACGACCTTTGCGCCCGCCCAGGCAAGCGCGCGGGCGTAGCCGAGACCTACGTTGCTCGCACCGCCGGTAACAACGGCGACCTCGCCGTCAAGACAGCCGCGTTTGAGACCGGTGTATTCAAGGTCGATGGGTTCGATGTTGAGGATGGAGCTTGTTACGTTTTTTGCTGACATGGTGGATTCCTCCGATATATTTTAAATTTTATAATATACAGTGAAGAGTATGAAATGCTGAATAAGCATATGCGGCGCGTTCGGAAAAATGCTGAAAAAACTGCCGAACATTAAAAATGTAATTGTATAATACCACGAGAAGAACTGAAATGCAACCGTTTGTTAATGAAATCAGTTAACTTTTGAAAAGCATTTCCAGACACTGACCGCATGACCGCGTATAAGCTCTGGAAGAAAAAACAGCAGAGATTTGAAATTTACACTTCAAATCTCTGCTGTCTGTTTAGTGCGCGCCGATCGAAAAAATGCTTCAGCCTGCCTGGAATGCGTCGCGGAGCTTTTTGAGCGCGCGCTTTTCAAGGCGCGATACATAGCTCCGGCTTATGCCGAGCTGCGCGGCAACGTCACGCTGAGTTTGGGGCGGCAGGCCGGAAAGACCGTAGCGCAGGGTGATTATTGCGCGCTCGCGCTCCGAAAGCGCGGTGGATACGCATTTGCGTATAAGCTCGCAGCTTTCCCTTGCGCTGATCGTATCGAGCATATCGTCCTCAACGCAGAGAATATCGATGAACGACAGGCCGTTGCCGTCGCCGTCGGTCTCAATGGTGTCGGAAAGGGAAAGCTCGCCCGAAAGCTTGCGCGCGCTGCGAAAATGCATGAGTATTTCATTTTCTATACATCTGCTCACATATGTTGCAAGGCGAACGCCTTTGTCTGAGCGATAGGTGGAAACGCCTTTGATAAGGCCTATGGTCCCGATGGATATCAGATCGTCCTGATCTCCGGTTTGAGTATAATATTTCTTGATGATGTGCGCCACGAGGCGGAGATTGTGCTCGATGAGCGTATTGCGGGCCTCGATATCTCCGGAATCTACCCAGAGGCGCAGATATTTTTCCTCCTCCTCGGGCCTTAGCGGACGGGGAAACGAGCCGGAGGAGCCAAGGCGCAGCATCCAGAGAACGGTGTTTATCAGCAGTAAAAACGAGGCGGTGAGCATGCTTTTCAACTCCTTGCTTTTTACTGCTATATTCTATTTAAATGCTGCAAGTCCAAATTACTGTAAAATGCAAATAAGCAGCTGCGGCATAGCGAAATATGTCATGAAGCTTTATACTTCATGACGCACTCGGCAGGTACCATATGCTGTAAACACTTTCCCAATTCAGAGACCGTATTTCCGCCCGCGTTCTTCCAAAATGAAAAGCCTCTCTATCTATCTCCTTTTGAGTATATGCTGATGACAATTTGAGATTATCAGCTACCCTGTAAAAACTCGCGGTATTCCCACAATTAACCAGAATATTCGTGGATGGCTATTGACAAATTCTCTCTTTTCTCTTATCATGTTATTATATAATATCTGTATTCAAAGAATACGGCAACGGTATCGTTTGGCGCGACATGAAGTATGAAGCTTCGTGACTTATCTGCCATTTACATTGTGCGGAAAAAGCTGCAGAAAACGTAACCTTTGCCGAAAAAAGCGGGGTGTCGATCATTCGCCCTGCGGGTACGGGAAGATTATTCATCGACATCAAGCTGTGCAGGGACGGCTTCCTGCCTGGTCTGTGGCTCTGGAGAGTGCGCAGCGGAAGGGTCAGGCTGCGAACATACGGAGAAAACGGAAACCAGATCGCGCGTATGGAGTCCCTGGGTATCGTGTGGAGAGATAATGCGGCGCAGGACAAAGCGGTCAGGGCCGATTTGCAGGGCGTCAGACTGTAAACGATTGTGAGAAAACGGAAGAATGGCATTTCAAATAAAAGACACAATTAAAAAGTTTGATAAGAAGATATGGCTTTCAACGCCGACCATGCATGGCGAAGAATTGAAATATATGACCGAGGCGTATGAAACAAACTGGATGTCCACGGTTGGCGCAAACATCGACGAGGTGGAGCGCATTGCAGCCGGGAAGGCCGGAATGAAATATGCCGTGGGCCTTTCGAGCGGTACTGCGGCGATTCATCTTTGCGTGAAAGCAGCAGGCGAAAAATTATATGGGAAGCCGGAGATCAGCCATGGTGTACTGGAGGGCAGAAGGGTTTTCTGCTCGGATATGACCTTTGCCGCGACGCTGAATCCTGTGGTCTATGAGGGCGGCAGCCCGGTGTTTATCGATACTGAAGCCGATTCGTGGAACATGGATCCTGTGGCGCTTGAAAAGGCGTTTGAACTGTATCCCGATGTAAGACTTGTTATTTGCGCCGAGCTGTACGGCTTTCCCGGACGAATCGATCTGATCAGAAAAATCTGCGAAAAGCACGGGGCGCTTCTGATCGAAGATGCCGCGGAAGCCATGGGCGCGGCGCTGAACGGTAAGCAGTGTGGTTCATTTGGAGATTATTCGGCGATCAGCTATAAC
>CAKTED010000017.1 GCA_934546725.1 uncultured Oscillospiraceae bacterium
TACCTCGGAAAAAACACTTCTCAGCCTGCCAGTGTGCGAGCAAAGCGAGTGCGCGCAGCAGGCTGCATCCCCTTCGCGGGAATGCTTGCATTTCCGCGATAATAATTATCAGGAGGTTTTCCAACAATGGCCAAACGTATTATCGGCACAACGCCGAAGCAGGACGGCTACCGCATGCCGGCCGAATTTGAAAAGCAGAGCGGCGTATGGATGCTCTGGCCCGAGCGCAACGATAACTGGCGCATGGGCGCAAAGCCCGCGCAGGAGGCCTTTGCGAACGTGGCAAAGGCGATAGCGCGCTTTGAGCCCGTTACCGTCTGCGTATCGCCCGCGCAGTATCTCAACGCGCGCTCGAGACTGCCGGGAGAGGTTCGGGTCGTCGAGATGGTAAGCGACGACGCCTGGATACGCGACTGCGGCCCCACCTTCGTCATTAACGACAGGGGCGGACTGCGCGCCGTGGACTGGAGCTTCAACGCCTGGGGCGGGCTTGTGGACGGGCTCTACTTTCCCTGGGATAAGGACGATCAGGTGGCGCAGAAGGTATGTGAGATTGCCGGTGTTGATTCCTATCGAACCGAAAACTTCGTTCTTGAGGGCGGCTCCATCCACGTTGACGGCGAGGGCACCGTGCTCACAACGGAAATGTGCCTGCTCTCCGAGGGCAGAAATCCCGAGCTGAGCCGCGAGCAGATCGAGAAAATGCTCTGCGAATACCTCGGCTGCGAGAAGGTCCTGTGGATAAAGGACGGCATAGACCCCAACGAGACGAACGGGCATATAGACGACGTGGCCTGCTTCATCGCTCCCGGCGAGGTCGCCTGCATCTGGACGGACGATACGGAGCATCCGTTTTACCGCGAGGCGCGGGAAGCCTGGGAATTTCTCTCTAACGCGACGGATGCAAAGGGTCGGAATCTGAAGCTTCATAAGCTCTGCCTTACGAAAAAGCCCTGCCTGCTTGAGGGCGCGGAGACTATCGACGCCGTCGAGGGCACCATCCCCCGCGAAAACGGCGAGGTGAGCATAGCGTCGTATATGAACTTCCTCATCGTGAACGGCGGCATCATCCTACCGCAGTACGGCGACGAAAACGACGAACTTGCCGTCCGCCAGGTCCAGGAGATGTTCCCCGACCGTGAGGTCGTCGGCGTAATGACAAAGGAGGTCGCCTTCGGCGGCGGCAACATTCACTGCATAACCCAGCAGCAGCCCGCCGCGAAAGCGTAAGGAGGCGGCATTATGGCAAGAATAGTTATCGCTCTCGGCGGCAACGCGCTCGGAAATGACGCGGCCGAACAGCAGGCCATGGTGGAAGCCGCCTGCCCGGCGCTCGTCGGGCTCATAAGCCAGGGGCACGAAATAATCGTAAGCCACGGCAACGGACCGCAGGTGGGCATGATAAACCTCGCCTTTGACGTCGCCTCCGGGATAAACGAAAAGATAGCTCCCATGCCCCTTCAGGAATGCACGGCCATGAGCCAGGGCTATATAGGCTATCATCTTCAGAAGGGCATAGCGAAGGAGCTGCGGCGGCAGAAAATGCCCTGGCAGGTGGCCACGGTCGTCACGCAGGTCGTTGTCGACCCCGCCGACGAGGCGTTCAAAAGGCCCACGAAACCCATAGGAGCCTTTTATGACGAGGAGACCGCCAATCGCATGATGGAGGCCGAGCCCGGGCTCTTCATGGCCGAGGACTCCGGGCGCGGCTGGCGGCGCTTCGTCCCCTCGCCGAGGCCCGTGGATATCGTTGAGCGCAAGTCGATACTGAATCTTCTTGATAACGAATATATCGTCATTGCCTGCGGAGGCGGCGGCATTCCCGTCACGCGTGACGAAAACGGCGACCTGCACGGCGTTTCGGCGGTAATAGACAAGGATTTTGCCTCGGCAAAGCTTGCGGAGGTCGTGGGCGCGGACTATCTCTTAATCCTCACGGCAGTTGACCACTTCTGCATAAACTTCGGCAAGCCGGATAAGGAGGAGCTGAAAACGATGAGCAGCGGCGAGGCGGAGATGTTCATCCGCTCCGGCCAGTTCGGCGCGGGCTCCATGCTGCCCAAGGTAGAGGCCGCCGTCAGCTTCGTCAAAAGCGGCTGGGGCAAGCGCGCGGTCATAGCCTCGC
Source organism: uncultured Oscillospiraceae bacterium (assembly GCA_934546725.1). Taxonomy (GTDB): domain Bacteria; phylum Bacillota; class Clostridia; order Oscillospirales; family Oscillospiraceae; genus RGIG6375. The sequence continues at coordinate 2,126 of CAKTED010000017.1, forward strand.
TTGAAAAGGCCCCGCAGGCCATGCGCAACGAAAGCGGCACGCTTATAACTCTGTAACGCGCGCCTGACATGTCCGAGGATGACAGAGACCGCCTCCTCCGTCATCCTCGCGCAGCGGGGATCCCCCACGGAGGCGCATGGCAGTACGTTGTCGTTACCTGTACTAACCAACCAGGGGATTCCCGCGCAAGGCGCGAGAATGACGGCAGGACTGAGGAGAAGGTGGTCGTTACCGTGGTGGAACCAACGGGGGGATTCTTCGGTCGCTTCGCTCCCTCTGAATGACGTGCGTAGTGTTGAGTGCGCAACAGGGTGCATCCGTAACACGTGGACGCGGAGACTCAAAGTCTCCGTCATTCAGAGGGGTGCGTCAGCACCCCGTGGAATCCCCCCCACTTAGGAGCATGGCAGTACATCCAGCGTAGGCACGCCCTCAATTAATACAATTGACACACGAGCGTAATCAGGCTATAATCATACCATATTAATAATATGGAGGTATCTCAATTATGGCAGAGGTTAATTTTTTTGACGTATGGGGTAAGGAATCACCCGAGAGCATGAAGGTGTTTTTTGACTTCGCTGGCGGCGTTCAGAAAACCTGCGGACTGGACGAGAAAACGTTCCAGCTTGTTTACATAGCCCTTCAGGCATCCCGCGGGGCCGTCGGCTCGGTAGCGGCGCACACCGGCTTTGCAAAAAAGGCCGGAGCGACCCGTGACGAGGTCAAGGGCGTTATTCTCACCACTCTCATGGCCGTCGGCATAAACGGCGTGACTGCCTGCCCGCCGCCATGGCCGCCTACGACGCCGCGGAATAAAAGCAAACCCGTCCATAAAGCCCACAGCTGCCGAATGACCGCGCCCTTGCGATCGTTCGGCAGCTGCTTTTTTCTCCTCTCTCCCGCCGCACCGCATCACTTCGCCGTGCATACAATGGTGCTGTAAGTATTTCCCGCCAGACGAAAGGAGGATCACTCTTTTGATGATCGATATCAGGCAGGTAAGCCTCACCTATCAGTCGCCAGCGGGCGAGGTGGAGGCTTTGCGGAACGTTTCCTTCGGTATTGAGGCGGGCGAATTTGTAAGCATCGTCGGCCCATCCGGCTGCGGAAAATCCACCCTGCTTTCGCTTATCGCCGGTTTGGAGAAGCCCACCGGCGGTCATATATTCGTTGACGGCGAGCCCGTGACCGGACCCTCGCCCAGGCTGGGACTGATGCCGCAGCAGGACCAGCTTTTTGAATGGCGCAGCATCTGGGGCAACGTTACCCTCGCTCTTGATATCCGCCGCCAGAACACGCGCGAGCGGCGGGAGCACGCCGCCGAGCTTCTGCGGCGCTACGGGCTTGCGGAATTTGCTCTTCAGCGCCCGTCGCAGCTTTCCGGCGGCATGCGCCAGCGCTGCGCGCTCATACGCACGCTTGCCTCCGACCCGAGCATACTGCTGCTCGACGAGCCCTTCTCCGCGCTGGATTATCAGACGCGGCTTTCCGTTTCCGAGGATATATACGGCATCATACGGCAGGAGGGCAAAACCGCTCTGCTCGTAACGCATGATATTTCCGAGGCCATCAGCATGTCAGACCGGATAATCGTGCTCTCCGCCCGCCCGGCAACGGTAAAGGCCGTTCATTCGCCGGACAGTCTGCGCGGCCTTTCGCCGCTCAGGCGCCGTGACGCACCCGAATTTCACAAAATTTTCAACAGGATATGGAAGGAGCTGGACATAAATGTCTGAAAACGCTCCGTCCGCCCCGAGGCTCGCATATCTCCGCGCCCGCGCGCGGCGGGAGCGCCGCATCCGCTTCCTTCAGATATTCGTGCTTCTGGCCTTCGCGCTTTTGTGGGAGCTTTCGGCGCGTCTCGGCTGGGTGGACGAATTTATCGTAAGCTCTCCGAGCCGGATAGCGCTCTGCCTGAAAAATCTTTATACCGGCGGCGAGCTGTGGCTGCACATCGGCGTTTCCTGCCTCGAGACCGTGGCGGGCTTCCTGCTCGGTACGCTGCTCGGCACGCTCGTTGCCGTCATACTCTGGTGGAGCCCTTTTCTTTCGCGCGTATCCGAGCCGTACCTCGTTGTGCTCAACGCTCTGCCAAAGACAGCGCTCGGCCCGATCTTCATCGTATGGATCGGCGCAGGAACAGCGTCCATAATCGCAATGACGCTCGCCATTTCCATTATCGTCACCATTCTCAGCATGCACTCCGGATTTCTTTCCACAAGTCCCGAAAAGCTGCGGCTCATGCGCTCCATGGGCGCAAGCAGGCTCCAGATACTGCGGCTTCTCGTGCTTCCGGCCAATTACGCCACGCTTTTCAATACGCTGCGCGTAAACGTCGGTCTCTCGTGGGTAGGCGTTATCATGGGCGAATTTCTCGTTTCGCGCGCAGGGCTGGGATATCTGATAGTTTACGGCTCGCAGGTTTTCAACATGGACCTCGTTATGGCTACGGTGATACTGCTTGCCGTGGCGGCAGTGATCATGTACCAGGGTGTGATACTGCTTGAAAGGATTTTGAAAAAACGATTAGGAGTGATCTGATGAAAAAACTTTTCTCCCTGCTGCTCATACCCGTCCTTCTGCTCCCGCTTCTCTGCGGCTGCGGAAGGAAAAAGAACGCCGAGACCCTCGTCCGGCTCAATGAGGTAACGCATTCCGTATTCTATGCTCCGCAGTACGCGGCCATGAGCCAGGGCTTTTTTGCCGAGGAGGGCATAAGGCTTGAGCTGACGAACGGCGGCGGCGCAGACAAGGTGATGACCGCCGTGCTCACCGGCCAGTCAGACATAGGGCTTGCCGGCCCCGAGGCCTGCATTTACGTTTATAATCAGGGCAAGGAAAACTATCCCGTAATTTTCGCTCAGCTCACGAAGCGAGACGGCGCTTTTCTCGTAGGCAGGACGAACGAAGAGTTCAGCTGGGAGGCTCTGCGCGGGAAAACAATTATAGGCGGCCGCAAGGGCGGCGTGCCGGAAATGACGCTTGAATACGTCATGCGGCAGAACGGCGTTATCCCCGGCGAGGATGCCACCGTGGACACAACGGTGCAGTTCAACATGATGGCGGGCGCCTTCACTGGCGGAAACGGCGACTATGTAACGCTCTTCGAGCCTACGGCGACGGAGGTCGAGCAGGCCGGAAAGGGCTACGTCCTCGCCTCCATCGGGCAGGAAAGCGGCGAAATACCCTACACCGCCTACTTTGCCTCGCAAAGCTACATCTCCGAAAACTCCGGACTTATCCAGAGCTTTACAAACGCCGTGGCCAGAGGGCAGGCCTGGGTCATGGAGCACAGCGCCGCCGAGGTGGCCGCCGCCATCGCCGCGCAGTTTCCGGACACCGACGTTGAGGTGCTTGCGGCCGTCATTCAGCGCTATAAGGACATAGACGCGTGGAATTCGTCGCCCGCAATGGCGCAGGAGTCCCTTGAGCGGCTTGAGACCGTTATGGAAAGCGCCGGCGAGCTTGCGCATGACGCATGGGTGGACTTTGAAAAGCTTGTTGACAACAGCTACGCCGAAAAGGCCGCGCAGACCAAAGACTGAGGTACATTTTCAATAAAATAAGCAGCCCCGGCTTTTTACAACTGGTAAAAAAGCCGGGGCCGTCAGCCTGTCAAAAATGCCTGCATTTCTTTGAGATATTGCTTACTCGACGTTTTTCAGCGCCTCCGCCTTGGGGATGCGGCTTATTCTGAACATTTGCAGCAGCGCCGTAAAAGTGTAGCACACAAGGCCGATCACGACAAGCTTTACATAGCAGCTGCCGGAAATGATATATGGGATATAGCCCGTCATCATCGTATAAAGGTACTGTGAGAAAATGAGCCGCAGAGCGCCGTCCACAAGCGGCACCGTAATGATAAGCGAGAGCAGCACTATAACGAAGGTAGCCACTATGTAGAGCCTCCCCACCTCGCCGTTCGTAAAGCCGAGAATTTTCGTCATGGCAATGGAGTTTGCGTTTTTCTCGATTATCTGCCTGCTCATTATGTACATCAGCAGAACAAATATGACTATTCCGATAATATTGAACAGTCCCATCATTTCGCCGACGGAAACCGTCATCTGATCCGACATTTTAGTAAGGTCGGAGATATCTATCACCATTGCCACGGCGTCCTCATCAAGATCGTCGAGCTTTGCGTTGCTGAAATATCCGGTGAAATCGTCCGCGCTGCCGCCGAACCGCTCCGCGTAGTCGTTTTTCGTCATGAACAGCGCAAGCCCGGAGCTGTAATGATACACGCTGCCTATTTCAAACGTATACCGCGTCTTTTCGTTATATGGATCGCGCAGCTCGATCGTATCGCCTACGTCAAGGCTGAATTTTTCCGCCGCCGAGGAGGCTATGGCAATGCGGCCGTCCGCAATATCCGCCGGTACATAGGCGCTGCCCTCCTCAATGCCGAAGACGGACATTTCGTCCTCCATGTATTTTTCGTTCGTTGTCTTGAGCGAGGTCATCAGATATTTCTCCGCCTGCCCGTCCGCCGTCTCCTGCTCCTGGCGCAGCACATACTGGTAGTCGCAGATGCGCTCGTCCACTATCAGCGCCTTGTAATCATCCAGCAGCGGCTGGAACATCAGGCCGAAAACGAGCAGCACGCCGCCGATGAATATCCCGAAAAACAGCGTAAGATAGTTTGGAATGTTCTGAAAAATTATGCGCGTGCGGAAGCGGTGGATAAACGGCATTCTTGCGCTGAGCTTCACGGCGCGCTTTTTTCCACTTCTGCCCAGCTCATTGCGCAGGAAGCTCAGCGGCGACAGGCGCAGCTTGCGGCAGAGCACATAAAGATTTATCACCAGCATCAGCACAAAGGGCACTACGGTCGTCATGATAAATGCGTCCGCGTTCCACTGCGCCTCATATTTCGGGAAGCTGTAGCTGTTATAATATATGCCTATGAAAAAGTCCGAAAACAGCGTATAGCCCAGCACGTTGCCGACGACCGACGCCGCCAAACTCACGATGACCGGCAGTATCATATAATGCCGCACAAGCTCTCCGCGCGTATAGCCGGAGGCCCTCAGCGTGCCGATCACGCCCGCCTCCTCCGCTATGGTCCCGCTGATCGTTATGGCAAAAACGAAGGCCAGAACGAGGGTTATGACATAGTCCATGACAAGTATCGTCGCCCTGTCGCCGCCCATATCGTCGCCGGTGAAGTTTATGGCCTTATTGAGATACCGGGGCAGATAATCCGTGAGCGTGATGATATCCGTTCCGCCGGAGGTCATCACGGCCGTGTCATACTCCGTTATGAGCTCGCCAAGGCAGTCCACGAAGTCCTCCGAAAGCTCCTTTGCCCGCTCCGTATCCGTTCTTTCCACGAACTCGGGATAAAGCCACGCGTAATTATACGTCACGCGCGAGGAAGCGAATGCGTCGAAGCCCTCCTGCGTCATAACGCCGATGGAGAAGTTTATGGCATCGAACATCATATCCGTGTTTTTCTCAAAAAGGCAGCTGTAATCCGGCCTGGCGATAAGGCCGCAGACCGTAAGCTCCCGCCCGTGCAGGCTTATCCTGTCGCCGACGCCTATGTCGTTATTATCGGCAAACATGCGGTCCAGCGCTATCTCATCCGCGGCGGCGGGCATTTCGCCGCTGAGCATGCTCGAAATATTCACCTGCTGCTGATCGGTATAAACACGGACGGTCTTGCCGCTGCCGTCAAGCTCCTCGTCAAAACAGAAAAGCTCATGAAGGGTAACGTTTCCCCTGTCCTCAATATCTTTCCAAAGCTCCTTCGGAAGCTCGGAAGAGAATGCAAAATGCCCGTCCTCCAGCTTCTGCTCCGTAAAGCCCCGGTCATACACCGCCTGAAAGCTGTCGTCCGTTACGACAAAGCCGGACACCATTCCTATGAGCAGGACCATGAAAACAAATATGGCAAGGTACTTTACGATATCGCGCCGGAACTCTCTCGGAACGCGCCTGATAAGCGGATTTTTCATTGCCCTCACCCTCTCACCATTCAAGCTCGTTCGCCGAAAGCTTACTGGCGTTGCGCTCGTTATCGCGTATCCTGCCGTCGCGCAGCTTTATCACTCTGTCCGCCATGAACCTTATGGCCTCGTTATGCGTGACCATGATAACGGTGCTGCCATACTTTTGATTAACGGTCTCGATAAGCCCCAGTATCTCGCGCGAGGTATTGTAATCCAGCGCGCCGGTAGGCTCGTCGCAGAGCAGGATATCGGGATTTTTCACTATCGCCCTGCCGATGGAGGTGCGCTGCTGCTGACCGCCCGAGAGCTGGTTCGGCAGCTTGTTCCTCTGCTCGTATATGCCGAGAGTTTTCATCAGCTCGTCCACATCCAGCGGAGTCTCGCTCATGTAGGCTCCCACCTCTATATTTTCACGAACGCTGAGATTCGGGATCAGGTTATACTGCTGGAATATGTATCCGAGGTGGCGGCGGCGATAAAGCGTGAGCCGCTTCTCGTTCATATCCTCCGTTCTCTCGCCGTTTATGGAAATGCTTCCCGCGTCCGCCTGATCTATGCCGCCGATGATGTTCAGCAGCGTGGACTTTCCCGAGCCGGACGGGCCGAGCAGAACGCAGAATTCGCCCTTCTCCAGCGAGATATCTATCCCCTGAAGGACCTCCACGCGGCTTTCACTCTCGCCGTAATGCTTCTTTATTCCTTCTATTTCAATAAACATGCCTTCACTCCCCTGAGAAATATTATTGTCCCGTCATGAGTTAGCAAGCGCTAACTCATGCTCAACAAATAAGGGACTCTCCCGTCCCGCTTTTTTCGCAACAAGGCTACCACTACCGCCGCCGTTTGTCAACCATTTAAAGCAAATTTCGTCGTTTTTTATTTTCGGGTCAGGAACGCCGCATTTGCAAAAAGCGGCATGCATATGCTATACTCTGAGCGCAGCAATTTTATCGCTACGCTCTCGCAGAAATGCAAGCATTTCTGCGAAGGGATGCAGCCCGCCGCGCGCACTCGCTCTGCTCGCACACTTGCGGGCTGAGAAGTGTTTTTTCCGAGGCGCATGTCCCCGGAAAAAACGGGATTTGATTTTATTCCGTCATCTGCGGATGACGGAACTCTGCGAGGCTATTATAATCGGCATCGCACAAAAATCTGTTCTGATAGACCAAAATTCATGCAAGCTGCTCCGACGGAGGTACCAAGATGTCAAATCTGGCCCGCGAGGCAATACGCGCCTCATTCATGAAGCTCATTTCCGCCATGCCCTTTGATAAGATAACCGTAAAGGAAATAATCGACGACTGCCAGATAGCCCGGCGCACGTTTTACTACCACTATCAGGATCTTTACGCCGTGGTGGAGGACATTCTCCGCCTTGAGACGGAGCGCGCGGTCGAGGAGTTCAACGAGCTTGGCAGCTGGGAGGAGAGCTTCATTCGCGCCAGCCGCTTCGTGCTCGATAATCAGTCGGCGGTATACCACCTTTTCAATTCCGTTCACAGGGACGAGATAATCAAATACGTCGACCAGGTGGCGAGCGAGATAATGATACGCTACATTGACCGCGCCTGCCCGTCCGACGGCGTTGATGAGCACGACAGGCAGCTTATCGCGCTTTTTTATAAAAGCGCTCTTTCCGGCATTGTCTTCAGATGGCTCAGCGGCGGCATGAAGGACGACGCCGAGGCCACGGTGCGCCGCATCGGCCAGCTCTTCGGCGGCAATATCGAGCGCGCGCTGAAGATGAGCCGCGAGCTGCCGCCCCCGGGCTGTGCACTTACCGCCGCGCACGTCATTCAGAGGGAGTCATAGGCGACCGAAGAATCCCACATATGGTTCTTCAGGGTAAAAACATTGCCACACCCCCCAATAAATTATACATTTCCGCTCCCGTGTGCAAATTTTACACACGGGAGCTTTTCTGTTTATTGAACAAATCCCACGTCCGGTTAAAATAGGGCCATGCAAAAAAGCGGGGAGGTACTGAAAATGAAACGGGTCGTGCTTGCAAAGGCCTTCTACATCGTTTCCTCCAGCCTTCTGGCGATAGTGGGGATAGCGATGATAATTTTCTGTCGCGCGGGACCTGAGCTGTGCTGTGCCGCGGTTGGCGCGGTATTTCTGCTGACGGGCTTTGTGAAGCTCTTCAGCTACTTTGCGGAGGATCTTTACTCGCTCGTATTCCAGTTTGACCTGGCGCTCGGCATAATAGCCTGCATGACCGGGGCGGCGATGATATTCCGGCGCGACTACATCGCGGAATTTCTCCCGTTCGTCACAGGCGTATTCGTTCTGATCGACGGCGGCTTCAGGCTTCAGGCCGCGATAGACGCCCGGCGCTTCGGCATGTGGGAATGGCGGATAATGGCTTCCGCCGCCGCCATCTGCTCCGTCTGCGGGCTTATGCTCATGCTCTTCTTTCCGGGGCTGAGCGCCATGGCCGTATCGTTCGCAGGCTCGGCGCTTCTGGCAGACGCGGCGACGAACCTTTTCTCCGTTCTCTGCGCGGTAAAGATCCCTGGAAAATGAAAGGAGACTTTGAAAAATGCTTAAGTTTGGAAAAGCCATAGTAAAGCTGAGAGTGCCGATAATCATTCTCGCGATACTGCTGCTTATTCCCTCCGTCCTCGGCATGGTGAACACTCGTATAAACTACGATATGCTCAACTACCTGCCCGAGGACATCGACACCTCCATCGGTCAGGAGATACTGATGGACGAGTTCGGCAAGGGCGCGTTTTCCTTCGTCATCATAGACGGCATGGACGCGCAGGACATCTCGGCGCTGAAGTCAAAGATAGAGCAGGTCGACCACGTTGACACCGTTTTGTGGTACGACAGTCTCATGGACATCTCCGTTCCGATGGAGCTGCTTCCTAAGGAGCTTTACGACGCGTTCAACTCCGGCTCCTCCACCATGCTCGCCATATTCTTTGATACCTCCACCTCCGCCGACGAAACGATGGACGCCATAAAGGACATCCGCTCCGTGGCAAACAGCCAGTGCTTCGTTACCGGCATGTCCGCGCTCGTTACCGACCTGAAGGACCTGTGCGAAAAGGAGGAGCCGATATACGTCGGTCTCGCCGTCATTCTCGCCTGCGCGGCAATGATGATATGCATGGACAGCTGGATAATCCCCTTTGTCTTCCTCATAAGCATTGGCATGGCCATCATGTACAATCTCGGCAGCAACCTCTTCCTCGGTGAGATATCGTACATAACAAAGGCGCTCTCCGCCGTGCTCCAGCTGGGCGTTACGATGGACTACTCCATCTTCCTCTGGCACAGCTACTCCGAGCAGAGGCTCGTATGCGAAAGCCGCGAGGACGCCATGGCAAACGCCATAAAGGCCACGATCACCTCCGTCGTAGGCAGCTCCATAACGACGGTCGCGGGCTTCATAGCCCTCTGCTTCATGAGCTTCACGCTTGGCCGCGATCTCGGCATCGTAATGGCAAAGGGCGTTATCTTCGGCGTTATCGGCTGCGTTACCACGCTGCCCGCGCTTATTCTCATTCTTGATAAGCCCATTGAGAAAACGCGCCACAGGCCTCTCATCCCGCAGATGAAAAAAACCGCCGCGTTCATTTCAAAGCACTTCGTCGTCTTTCTCATTATCTTCGCCGTTATCATCGCACCTGCGTTTTACGGCTATACGCAGACGAACAACGAGGTCTACTATGACCTTGGCCAGTGCCTGCCGGAGGATATGGACTATGTTATCGCCAACACGAAGCTTGGCGATACCTTCAGCATCGGCTCGACGCACATGCTGCTCGTTGATTCCTCCGTCTCCGCAAAGGACGTGCGCAGCATGACGGAGGAGATGGAGAACGTGGACGGTGTAAAATACGTCCTCGGTCTCGAAAGCGTCGTCGGCTCGCTCGTACCCGAAGAGGCGCTGCCCGATTCCATAAGGAGCGTGCTTGAAAGCGATAACTGGCGGCTGCTGATCATAAATTCCGAATACACCGTTGCAAGCGACGCCGTTAACGCACAGATAGACAGCCTGAACGCCATTCTCAAAAAGTATGACGAGGGCGGCATGCTCATCGGCGAGGCGCCCTGCACCAAGGACATGATCGAGACGACGGACCATGACTTCCAGGTCGTAAACGCCATCTCCATCGCCGCCATATTCGTCATCAT
>CAKTED010000018.1 GCA_934546725.1 uncultured Oscillospiraceae bacterium
ATCCGCGGTGAGCGCGGCGCGGGGGATCTCTATCATGGTGCCGACCTTGTACTTCATGTCGCTGCCCGCCTCGGCAATGAGCCTGTCGGCGGTCTCGGTAACGACCTTCTTTACATACGCAAGCTCCTTGACCTCGCCGACGAGCGGGATCATGATCTCGGGCACGATGTGCCAGTCGGGGTGCTTCTTATTAACGTTGAGCGCGGCCCTGATTACGGCCTCGGTCTGCATCTCGGCGATCTCGGGATAGGTGACGGCCAGACGGCAGCCGCGGTGACCCATCATGGGGTTAAACTCGTGCAGGCCCGCGATGACGGCCTTGAGACGGTCCTCGCTTATGCCCATCTCCTTCGCCAGCGCCGCGATGTCCTCCTCCTCGGTGGGCAGGAACTCGTGGAGCGGGGGATCGAGGAAGCGGATGGTCACGGGCAGACCCTCCATGGCCTCATAAATGGCCTCAAAGTCGCCCTGCTGCATCGGCTCAAGCTTTGCCAGCGCCTTTTTGCGCTGCTCAACGGTCTCGGAAACGATCATCTCGCGGATGGCGGCAATGCGGTCCTCGGCGAAGAACATGTGCTCGGTGCGGCACAGACCCACGCCCTCGGCGCCGAAGCGCTTTGCCTGAGCGGCGTCGCGCGGAGTATCGGCGTTCGTGCGGACCTGGAGGCGGCGGAACTTGTCCGCCAGCGCCATGATGCGCGCGAACTCGCCGCCGATGGAGGCGTCAACGGTGGGCAGAGCCTCGCCGTAGATCTTGCCGGTGCCGCCGTCGATGGAGATAACGTCGCCCTCATGGAAGGTGCGGCCGCCGAGCTCAAACTTCTTATTGGCCTCATCCATGATGATGTCGCCGCAGCCGGAGACGCAGCAGGTGCCCATGCCGCGGGCAACGACCGCCGCGTGGCTGGTGCGGCCGCCGCGAACGGTGAGGATGCCCTCGCTGGCCTGCATGCCCTCGATGTCCTCCGGGGAGGTCTCGAGACGGACGAGGACTACCTTTTTGCCCTGGGAAGCCCACTCCTTCGCGTCGTCAGCCGTGAATACGATCTGGCCGCAGGCGGCTCCGGGAGAGGCGTTCAGACCCTGGCCGACGGGCTTCGCCGTCTTTATCGCGGCGGGGTCGAACGTGGGGTGCAGGAGGGTGTCGAGAGAGCGGGGGTCGATCATCATGACGGCCTGCTTCTCGTCTATCTTGCCCTCGTCGAGCATGTCGCAGGCGATCTTGAGAGCGGCGAAGGGGGTGCGCTTGCCGTTTCTCGTCTGAAGCATATAGAGCTTTTTGTTCTCTATGGTGAACTCCATGTCCTGCATGTCGTGATAATGCGCCTCGAGCTTCTTCGCAATGTCCTCAAACTGCTTATAGACCTCGGGCATGGTGTCCGCCAGCGCCGCGAGGGGCTGGGGAGTGCGGATGCCGGCAACGACGTCCTCGCCCTGGGCGTTCATGAGGAACTCGCCGTCCAGTCCGTTTTCGCCGGTGGCGGGGTTGCGCGTGAAGGCAACGCCCGTGCCGGAATCGTCGTTAAGGTTGCCGAAGGCCATCTTTACGACGGAAACGGCGGTGCCCCAGTCGCCGGGGATATCGTTCATGCGGCGGTATACGATGGCGCGGGGGTTGTTCCAGGAGCGGAATACAGCCTTGACGGCGCCCATGAGCTGAACCTTGGGATCCTGCGGGAACTCCTCGCCGACCTTTTCCCTGTACTCGGCCTTGAACTGACCCGCCAGCTCCTTAAGATCCTCCCAGGTAAGCTCAACGTCCTGCTTCACGCCGCGCTCGGCCTTCATTTTATCGATAAGCTCTTCAAAGTAGCCCTTGCCGACCTCCATGACGACGTCGGAATACATCTGGATGAAGCGGCGGTAGCAGTCCCACGCCCAGCGGGGGTTGTTTGAGCTCTTCGCAAGAGCCTCAACGCCCTCGTCGTTCAGGCCGAGGTTGAGGATGGTGTCCATCATGCCGGGCATTGAAGCGCGCGCGCCGGAGCGCACGGATACGAGCAGGGGGTTCTCCCTGTCACCAAACTTCTGGCCGGCCATTTCCTCGAGCTTTTCAACATACTCGAGTATCTGCTCCTGAATTTCGCCGCTGATCTGCTCGCCGTCGTTATAGTACTGGGTGCAGGCCTCGGTCGTGATAATGAATCCGGGAGGCACGGGCATGCCGAGATTCGTCATTTCCGCGAGGTTCGCGCCCTTTCCGCCCAGCAGATTTCTCATTCCTCCGTTGCCCTCGGAGAAGAGATAGATGTACTTATGAGCCAAAATAAATCTTCCTTTCGATTCCGCAAAGAGCCGCGCGGCACACTGCCGGGGTGCGGAACATTTTATTTCCTGTTTCCCTTCATTTAACTTTTATTATACATTCAAACATCGATACAGATTATATTATACCCCTTCCGGGCCGGTTTAGCAATCTGCTTTATATGACAAAAAGGACTGTAAATCCAACAATTATTGCAAAATTTGCTTTTGCTTTTTTGTGGATATGGGCAAATAACGAAATTGCTGCCCCGGTGCAGCCAGCAGTGGGATTCTTCGGCCGCCTGCGGCTCCCTCTGAATGACGTGCGTAGTGGTTAGTGCGCAGCAGAGTGCGGCGGTAATGTGGACGCGGAGTCTCAAAGTCTCCGTCATTCAGAGGGCGCAGGCAACACCCCCGCCTCGGACGCGAACCCAGCGAAGCGGATCGCGGCCGAAAAGGAGGAGCAAGGGAGCAGGCGGAGCTTTTGCCGTTAGGCGGAAGCGGAGCTGAGCGGACTTTGCGACGACGCAATCCCCTGTGGAGGGGCATAGCACCCGACAGTGGACGCGGGGACCCAAAGTCTCCCGTCATTCAGAGGCCACGTCAGTGGCCGTGGAATCCCATACGCAGGGGCGAAGCAGTACGTCTCGCGTTGGCTCCCCTGTGTAAGGGGAGCTGGGCGCGAAGCGCTCTGAGGGGTTGCTCGTACGATATCCGTCACTGCACAGCGTCGTTACTACTGCCGGTCAATCCCTCCGTCTTTGCGTCGTAAGCTCCGCAAAGTCACCTCCCTTTACACAAGGGAGGCCACCGTCGTCGTTCCCCTTTCGCAACCAACCGGGGGATTCTTCGGTCGCTTCGTTCCCTCTGAATGACTAAAAAATCTTACCCCGCTCTCCGTCAGCGGATAAAATTCGTCGCAACCCTCGGCTCCTGCTCGGGGTACGTGAGCCCGGCTTTTCGCCCGCATTCGATGCTCTTAAGGAGCCAGGCCATGTTGTTTCCGAGCGTGCGCATGACCTGCAGCCCCTCGAGATCCTGCCTGACCTCGTCCGGCGTATTGCCGTGAACGCTGTTCCAGTAGCTCGAGCTCACGATGGGCATGCAGGAGATGGTGAAATATTTATTGAGCCTGTCGAACGCGGCGCTGGCTCCGCCGCGGCGGCAGCTGACGACTGCCGCGCCGGGCTTTCCGGCAAAATTGCCCTTCGCGAAGAAAACGCGGTCCAGAAACGCGCAGATATTGCCGCCCGCCGAGGCGTAATGCACCGGCGAGCCGATAACGACGCCGTCGGCCGCCGTCAGCCTTTTGATGCATTCGTTCACGCCGTCCTCGTCGCCAAAGACGCAGCCCCTGCCGCTGCGGCAGCCGCCACAGCCCGTGCAGCCGCCGATGGGCTTTTTACCGATCCAGAGCAGCTCTGTCTCAACGCCGTTTTTCTCCAGCGCGCCCGCGACCTCGCTGAGCGCCGTGTATGTGCAGCCCTTCTCGTTCGGACTGCCGTTTATAAGAAGCACCTTCATAATTGTAAATTTTCCTTACATTTAAAAATAAAAACAGGGACGCCGCGTGCTGTTGCGGCGTCCCATGCTGCTTGAAAAATACTCTCTGCTGCGGATCAGAATACGAGTATGGGCTTGATGACCTCGCCGGTGTGGGAGTCATGGAACGCCTGCTCGATGTCTTCAAACTTGTAGTACTTCGTCATCTTATCGATGGGCAGCTTGCCCTCCTTGTAGAAGGAGACGAGCTTGGGGATGAAGGTCTGCGGATTTGCCGCGCCCTCAACAGCGCCCGCGAAGGAGGCGTTCTTATCCATCAGCCATTCATTGGCCTGGATGGGGATCATGTTGCCGCCGGTAACGCCGACGAGCACGCCCAGACCCTCGCTGCGCAGGGACTGGAGCATCTGCTGAACCAGTACGGGCACGCCGACCGCCTCGAGAGCGTAGTGAACGCCCTTGCCGCCGCAGATCTCCTTTATTTTTGCGGGAACGTCGGCGCACTCCTTGCCGTTGATAACGTGGGTCGCGCCCATCTCAAGCGCCATATCCAGGCGGGACTGGACGAGATCCACGGCGATGATGGTGGAGCAGCCGGCAAGCTTTGCCGCCATGACGGCGCTCATGCCGACAGCGCCCGCGCCGAACACGGCGAAGCAGGTGCCTGCCTCGGGCTTCATGCGGCAGAGGACTGCGCCCGCGCCGGTCTGAACGCCGCAGCCAAGGGAGCACAGAGCCTTCAGATCAACGTCCGGATCGACCTTTACGGCGTTTCTGGCCTCCACGATGCAGTGATCCGCGAAGGAGCCCTGGCCGAAGAGGATGGATACCTCCTGGCCGTTTTCATCGGTCAGTCTGCGGGTACCGTCAGAATACGCGCCCTTGAAGAAAAGCTCGGTGCTGTGCTCGCAGGCGTAGGGATGACCCTCGTAGCACTCCTCACAGCATCCGCAGGAGGGGAAGCTCATAACAACGTGGTCGCCAACCTTCAGGCCGTTAACGCCCGCGCCGAGCTCCTCAACGATGCCCACGCCCTCATGACCCATTACCATGGGGAGAGTGGCGGGAATGAACTGGTTCATGGCGGAAGCGTCGGTGTGGCAAACGCCGCAGGCGACCATTTTTACAAGCACCTCGCCGGCCTTGGGAGCCGCAAGCTCGAGCGTTTCAAACTGAAGCTTTCCCGCTTCACGGGTAACTGCTGCCTTGATTTTCATGTCTCGTTCCTCCAGTAATTAAAAATTATAAAGGTTCATATAAATCGCTGAATTTGCGTGTAAGGTATGCTTACATTGCGGTCTGCCGAAACAGCTTTGCGAACAAAACTGTTATGCAATAGCCTCGCAGAGTTCCGTCATCCGCAGATGACGGAATAAAGTCAGATCCCGTTTTTTCCGGGGACATGTGCCTCGGAAAAAAACACTTCTCAGCCCGCAAGTGTGCGAGCGGAGCGAGTGCGCGCGCCGGGCTGCATCCCCCTCGCAGAAATGCCTGCATTTCTGCGAAGCTAAAGCTCGATGATGCGGTAGCCCGAGGCGTTCACAAGCGTAGTTTTGCCGCAAACGGTCACGGCCCTGCTGTTCACGGGCGAACCGTTGAGGTGATAGTGACCGAAGAAGTGGAACTGCGGCTCGTATGTATCGTCCAGGTAGCAGAAGGTCTCAAAGCCCTGGTGAAAGCTGTCGTCCCCGTCGCCGCGGCCAAACGGCGCGGCGTGGCTGATGAAGATATCCAGCCCCCGGTGCTTTTTAATGGCGCTTTCAAGCTTCTTCGCGCGCTTCCACATCTGCACCTCGGTGTACTGATATGCGCCATAGCCGCCCTTGCAGCCGCCGAGACCGGCGATCCGCACGCCCTTATATTCAATCAACCTGCCGTCTATATCCACGCAGCCCTCGGGCGGGTGGTAAAGATAGGGGGCGTCATGATTGCCGTGAACGTAAAACAGCGGCGCTGGTATCATGGTGACGAGATAGCTCAGGTACGAGGCCTTCAGATCGCCGCAGGAGAGGATGATATCCGTCCCGCGAAAGACCTCGGGGTCAAAGTGATCCCAGATGAACTTGCTCTCAAAGTCCGAAACAGCGAGTATTTTAATTTTTCTCCACCGCCTTTTGTCGGGCACATCAGGCCAATTACCTTTATTATAATACAATTTTGCCCGTTTCGCAACAGTGACTTGGGCAAAATGCACAGGCTTTTTGCCCGGCGCTTCAGCCGTTCGGAAAGGGCTCGAAGCGAAAGCGCTGCCGCGCCTGCGGATACCTTGCGCGATCCACCTCGGAGAGGAACATCGCAAGCGGGCGGGCATAAAGCCTGCCGGAGCCGTAGAGCGCGCGGTATATCATCAGCTCCTCCTCCGTTTCGCTGTTTATGGCAACGCCCACTATCTCGTAAAGGTAGAGCATCGGCTCCGCCGCGAGCTCCTCCGGCGACGCCAGCGCGCGCTTGAAGTGTACGGCCCTGTCCCCCGGCTGGAACGGATTTTGTCTTTCCATATGCACGTCCTCCCTGTGTGTTTGTGTTTTTCTCTGGCAAAGGGTCAAATTATGCTGTCATTCAGAGGTAGCGGAGCTTATTATTCTCCGTCATTCAGAGCCTGCGTCAGCAGGCGAAGAATCCCACCGTTGGTTCTGCCATGGTAACGACACCGTACTGCCCAGCCCCTCCTTATGGGATTCCACGGGCTTCGCCCTCTGAATGACGGAAACTTTCAGCCTCCGCGTCCCCATTACCGCCGCGCCCCCGCGTCCACCCAGCACCTCAAAAATGCCGCGCAGGCAAAGGGCCCGCGCGGCATTTCAAAAAGCGATCATTCCTCAAAATTCCCGGTATAGAGCTGATAATACTTGCCCTTATCGGCGATGAGCTTATCGTGGCTGCCGCGCTCGATGATGCGGCCATTTTCCAGAACCATGATAACGTCGGAATTCTGCACGGTCGAGAGCCGGTGCGCGATGACGAAGGTGGTGCGGCCCTGCATGAGACTGTCCATACCCTTCTGAACGAGCGCCTCGGTGCGGGTATCGATGGAGCTGGTGGCCTCGTCGAGGATCATGACCGGGGGATCGGCCACGGCGCAGCGGGCTATGGCGAGCAGCTGGCGCTGACCCTGGCTCAGGCCGGAGCCGTCGCCGGAAAGGACGGTGTCGTAGCCATGCGGGAGCATGGAGATGAAGCCGTCGGCGTTGGCAAGCTTTGCCGCCGCCTCGACCTCCTCGTCCGTCGCGTCCAGCTTGCCGTAGCGTATATTCTCGCGCACGGTGCCGGTGAAGAGGTTCACGTCCTGCAAAACGATGCCGAGCGAACGGCGCAGATCGTCCTTTTTAATGTCCCGGACGGGGATGCCATCATAGGTTATGCTGCCCTTCTGGATATCGTAAAAACGGTTTATCAGGTTCGTTATCGTCGTTTTGCCCGCGCCGGTCGCGCCGACGAAGGCGACCTTCTGCCCCGGCTCGGCGAAGAGGCTCACGTCGTGCAGAACGATCTTCTCCGGATCGTAGCCGAAGTCCACGTTTTTGAAAACTACGCTGCCCGCAAGCTTCGTGTAGCTGTATCCGCCCCTGCCGTCCGGCCGCTTCCAGGCCCAGAGGCGCGTTCTGCCCGCAGCCTCGGAGATGCTGCCGTCGACATTTTCCACGGCGTTCACGAGCGTTACCTCGCCCTCGTCCTCCTCGGACTTCTCGTCAAGCAGCCTGAATATGCGTCCCGCGCCCGCCATGGCCATGATAACGGAGTTCATCTGCTCGGATATCTGCGTTATCGGCATGGTAAAGTTCCTCGAAAGCTGGAGGAAGGAGGCGATGTTGCCGAGCGATATTCCAAGCCCCGCAACGGCCAGGCCGCCGCCCGCTATGGCAAGGATGGCGTACTGGATGTTGCCCATCTGCCCCATTATCGGCATGAGGATATTCGCCAGCGTATTGGCGCTCGTGGCGTTCTCCCAGAGCTCGTCGTTGCACTCGTCAAATTCGCGCTTCGCCGTATCCTCGTGGCAGAACACCTTCACGACCTTCTGCCCGTTCACCATTTCCTCGATGTAGCCGTTCACAACGGCGAGAGAATACTGCTGCTTTACGAAGAATTTGGACGAAACGCCGCCTATCTTGCCCGTTATGAAGAGCATGAAGGCAACGAAGAGCAGAACGACGATGGTGAGCCATATGCTCACGCTGACCATGGAGACGAAAACGACTATGATCGTGATGAGCGAGGACACGGCCTGCGGCAGCGTCATCGTAATGAGCTGGCGGAGCGTATCGGTATCGTTCGTATAGTGGCTCATTACCTTGCCGTAGGTATTCGTATCAAAATATTTTATCGGCAGCGTCTGCATATGGTCAAACATGCTGTCACGCACGGCGCGCAGAACGCCCTGGCCGAGCTTTATCATGAGCCACTGCTGGAGCCAGTTCGTAAAAACGCCTATGGCAAATATGAGCGCCATCAGCATTATAGCGCCGAAGAGCGGCCCGAAGTCCGGGTCAGCCATCGTGAGCAGCGGGCTTATGTAATCGTCTATCAGCTTGCCGAGGAAAACGCCGGAGGCCGCGGAGGCAATGGCGCTTGCTATTATGCAGAGGACTATGCCCACTATGCGCGCCTTGTGCGGCTTTATGACGTAGCCCAGGATGAGGCGCTTGAGCGTTGCTATGGACTCCGCCGTGACCTTGACCTTTGTTCCGCGGCCGCGGCCGCCCGGCCCCGGCCCCGCTCGCAGCGAGGGATTAACGCGCATTCTGCGGCTCGCGGCGCTGTGACCCTGCGGCATTTCGATGCCGAAATCCTTGAAATTGTTGGGAACGTCGTTATCCTCGGCCTCGGGTCTTGCGGTTTTTTCCTGAGTATCAGCCTGCTTCGCCATCGAAATCTCCGCCTCCCTTCTGCTGAGACATGTACACCTCGCGGTATATCTCGTTGTTCTTCAAAAGCTCCTCATGCGTGCCGAAGCCGTTGATGTGTCCGTTTTCGAGGACGATGATCCTGTCGGCATCCTGCACGGAGGATATGCGCTGGGCGATTATGAGCTTGGTGGTGTTTGGTATCTCCTCGCGGAAGGCGCGGCGGATGGCGGCGTCCGTGGCCGTATCAACGGCGCTGGTGGAATCGTCGAGGATGAGTATTCTGGGCTTTTTCAGCAGCGCGCGGGCGATGCACAGGCGCTGCTTCTGGCCGCCGGATACGTTGGTTCCGCCCTGCTCGATATATGTATCATATTTCTTCGGCATGGCGTTTATGAAGCCGTCGGCGCAGGCGAGCTTACAGGCGCGGACGAGCTCCTCATCCGTCGCGTTCTCGTCGCCCCAGCGGAGATTTTCCTTAAGCGAGCCGGAAAAGAGAACGTTCTTCTGCAAAACCATCGCAACGGAGTTTCGCAGCGTCTTTATATCATAGCTGCGCACGTCCACTCCGCCGACCTCCACGCTGCCGCCCGTAACGTCGTAAAGGCGCGGGATGAGCTGAACAAGGCTGGACTTGGAGGAGCCTGTGCCGCCGATGATGCCAATGGTCTGGCCGGAGGCTATGTCGATATTTATATCGCTCAGGCAGCGGCGGCTGTCGCCCTCGCGGCCATAGCTGAAGCTGACGTTTCTGAAGCTGATGCTGCCGTCCTTCACCTCGGTGACGGGGCTTGCGGGGTTGGCTATGCTGCTCTTTTCCTCGAGGATCTCAACTATACGCTCGGCGCTCGAGCGCGCCATGGTTATCATGACGAAGACCTGCGAGAGGATCATGAGGCTCATGAGGATCATGGTGGCGTAGTTCATAAAGCTTGAGAGCTGGCCGACGGTGAGGTCGGTGCTGCCGCTTTTAACGATGATCTCCGCGCCGAACCAGTAGACCAGCAGCTGGCAGGTATACATGCAGAGCATCATGAGCGGGCGGTTGAAGGAGAGTATCTTCTCCGCCTTGACGAACTCGCGGTAAATATCGGCGGAGGAATTGTTGAACTTCTGGCACTCATAGTCCTCGCGCACGAAGGCCTTGACGACGCGTATGCCCCGCAGATCCTCCTCCACGACCTCGTTGAGCTTATCGTACTTTCTGAAAACGCGCTCGAATATCGGGTGCGCGCTGCGCATCAGGATGAAAAGGCCTATCGCCAGAACCGGCACGGCGGAGAGGAATATCCATGATATCCGCGCGTTTATCCTGAAGCAGAAGATGAGCGCGAAGATCATCATTACCGGACAGCGGATCATGACGCGGATTATCATCATGAACGCCTGCTGAACGTTGCTCACATCCGTCGTAAGGCGCGTTACTATGCTCGCGGTGCTGAACTTGTCGATATTCGAAAAGGAATATTCCTGCACCTTATAATACATATCGTGCCTGAGGTTTCGCGCAAAGCCTACCGCCGCGCGGGATGACGTTACGCCGCTGCCCGCGCCGAAGATAAGACTGCATATGGCGCATAGCACGATGAGAAGTCCGTATTTCCAGATCTTGCCCATATCGCCCAGTCCGTCCGCCGTGTTTATGCCCTGATCCAGCAGCCTGGACATGAGAAAGGGAACAAACACCTCCAGCAGGACTTCAAGGGCGACGCATATGGGGGCAAGTATGGCATAGGTTCTGAATTCGCGTATACTGCCTGCCAGACGTTTTACCATTGACACACCTCCGTTAAGCGTGCCATTATGAATCGCTTAAGATAGTCCACAAAATAATAGCCGCCCCTATCGACGGCTCGTGCATAAGTATATAAATATTTTAAGGTTCTGTCAACAGCTTTTTGTGAATTTATTTTGAACTTTGCGGGGGCAAATACCTTTGCACGTCATTCAGAGCCTGCGTCAGCAGGCGAAGAATCCCCCGGATGGTTCCACCATGGTAACGACAACGTCTCTCAAACTCTGCTGTCATTCTCGCGCTCCGCTGCCCCCGTCTCGGACGCGAACCCAGCGTAGCGGATCGCGGCCGAAAAGGAGGAGCAAGGGAGCGAGCGAAGCTTTCGACGCAAGGAGGAAGCGAAGCCCCGCGGACTTTGCGACGACGCAATCCCCCATATGGTTCCTCAATGGTAACGACATCGTACCGCTCTGCCCTCTATAAGGGATTCCACGGGGTGCTAACGCACCCCTCTGAATGACGGATACCATAAGTCCCCGCGTCCACGATACCCCGCGCCCCTCGCCAACGTCCACCACCGCACCCTGCGCCGCACTCACCACTACGCACGTCATTCAGAGGGAGCACAGCGACCGAAGAATCCCCCATATGGTTCCACCATGGTAACGACATCGTACCGCTCTGCCCCTCCATACGGGATTCACCCCCTCCCCCGCATTTTTCCGCTGGAACGCTCATAGGCTTATCCGGGAGATGATGTGCATGAAAAACATCCTGAAGCATGCAAAGGATAAGCTTCGCGGGCGGCGGGGGATCGTGGCAGCGTGCGTGCTCATTGCGGCGGCGGTGGCGGGAGCGGTGTACAGTCCGCGGCTCGTGGGCGCGGCGGCGGCGACGCGGCGGCTGCCGGTGTACTGCGTGCAGCGGGACAATAAGGTCTGCTCGCTCACGTTCGACGCCGCCTGGGGCAACGAGGATACGCAGCAGCTGATAGACATTCTCGGCCGCTATAACGTGAAGGCGACGTTCTTCGTCGTCGGCCAGTGGGTGGATAAGTACCCGGAGTCCGTAAAGGCTCTGGCGGACGCGGGCCACGAGGTCATGAATCATTCAAACGACCACGCGCATTTCACAAAGCTCTCCGCCTCGGAGATAGCGGCGAATATAAACGCCTGCAGCGATAAGATCGAAGCCGTCACCGGCCGCCGCCCAACGCTCTTCCGCGCCCCCTACGGCGAATATGACGACAGCGTCATCGCCGCCGTCGACGGCATGGGCATCCATACGATACAGTGGGACGTGGACTCCCTTGACTGGAAGGACCTCTCCGCCGGGGAGATAACGCAGCGGGTGCTGCCGAAGGTGGGGTGCGGGAGCATCGTGCTTTTCCACAACGCGGCGAAGCATACGCCCGAGGCTCTGCCCGGGATAATCGAGGGGCTCATGGCGGAGGGCTACGACATCGTGCCCGTATCCGAGCTGCTGCTCGACGGCGAGTACACGATAAATCACGAGGGACGCCAATGCCCGGCAGCCTGAGGCGGCGCGCCCGAAAAAAATTTTTGCGTCTTTCGCGCTTTCCCGACCGCTCCCGCCTTTACAAAGCCGCCGATCCGTGCTATACTTTATACAGATGTGCGCCTGTGGCTCAATGGATAGAGCATCAGATTCCGGTTCTGAGGGCTGGGGGTTCGAGTCCCTTCAGGCGTGCCACGGCGTCGGAGCAAAGTCCGCTTTGCTCCGACGTTCTTTTTCCTTTCGGACCTTCAGCGGGAACGGGGGTAAAGACTATTTCCGTCATTCAGAGCC